>NZ_LR134338.1:1022500-1305000 GCF_900637055.1 Brevibacillus brevis | reverse complement strand
TCATCACGACTCCCCCAATCAATTTGAATGTATGGTAACGATGGACGACATTCAGTTGCCAGAGGTCATTTGATTCCTATTCCTTTTCCTCAACGCAAAAAACTCCTGAAATCATCAGGAGTTTTTTTGTATGCCGTCACCTATTAAAAATCAAAGTTATCCGGGTCTGGACCAACACGGTGATTTTGGTTCAACGCATGAATCATTTCCATGTCTTCTTTCGACAGTTCGAAATCAAATACGGATGCATTCTCGACGATTCGATGCTCTTTGGTCGACTTCGGAATGGTCACGACGCCATTTTGCAAATCCCAGCGTATAATGATTTGGGCAATGGACTTCCCGTATTTTTCTGCAATTCCTTTCAGTACTGGATTGTCCAATAGCTGTCCTTGCATAAGCGGAGACCATGCTTCAAATTGAATCCCTTGCTCCTTGCAGTAGGCACGCAGTTCATCTTGGGACAGGCGCGGATGGAATTCCACTTGGTTTACCATCGGCTTAATCTCAGCGTCTTTAAGCAGTTCCTCTAAATGATGAATGTGGAAATTGCTTACCCCGATGGCTTTTACCATCCCTTTTTTGTACAGCGTCTCCAATGCTCTCCATGCGTCTTTGAACTTTCCTTCTACCGGCCAGTGAATAAGGTACAAGTCCAAGTATTCCAGCCCGAGTTTTTTCAGGCTCGTCTCATATGCAGCCAACGTGGACTCATATCCCAAATCCGCATTCCATACTTTCGAGGTAACAAAAAGATCTTCTCGAGTGATGCCCGCTTCCTTCAAACCTGCACGGATTCCACGGCCAACACCTTCTTCGTTGTTATAAATGGCGGCTGTGTCGATACTGCGGTAGCCGTGCTTGATGGCTGTCTTCACAGCTAGCTCGAGCTCCTCACCTTCCTCTACTTTAAAAACACCCAGACCCAACCAAGGCATTTTCACTCCGTTGTACAGCGTAGTCGTATCTTGCAAATGTTTTGGCATAACTTGTCTCCTCCATCCTGGTTCTCTATGTTAGTATGACTGTTTCCAGTCACCTAATGTGCTTCATGTCGTTTGACAAGTGTTATTATGAGATAGACTAGCGAAAAGGAAAAGTACGCACTTTTTTGTATGATAGGCACTAAAAAGTACCTGTCATTCAGGAGGAAATCAACAATGAAGAAGAAGTATAACATATCAGTGGAAGCCACTCTCGAGGTCATCGGCGGTAAATGGAAATGCGTTATTTTGTGTCACCTGACTCACGGAAAAAAACGTACAAGTGAGTTGAAAAGACTGATGCCGGGCATTACGCAGAAGATGCTGACGCAGCAACTGAGAGAACTTGAAGACGATGGCATCATCAACCGGATTATTTACAATCAAGTTCCGCCAAAAGTGGAGTATGAGCTCAGCGAGTACGGCTGGACCTTGAAAAGTATTCTCGATTCGCTCTGCCTATGGGGCGAAAAGCATATCATTAAGGAATACGGCGACAAGTATGCTGTATTGGAAGAAAGTATCTTGAATCAATAAAAGAACAGGAGTAGGTGGAGTGACTTGGGTTTGCGGCAGATCGACGAAGCTTCCAAACAAGCTCTGTCCCTCAACAAATAAAAAAGCTGCCGATCTAATCGACAGCCAAAATGGCGTAGTCATACACAGCTCTTCCCAGTAATCCTAGTGTGTTCAGAGCGGATTGAGCGGTTACATCTTTGGATAAGGCCGTAATGGAGAAGCAGCGATTGTTCGTATACAGCAAGCCTACATCATGCTGTCTGCCCGTATCCCAGCCCGATTTACAAGGCAGTTCCCATGCAGGAAAATTGAATTCTTCCTGATTTGGCAATTGGGACGGCAAACCATTACGAACTTGCTGCTTTTTCATAATGGCGATCATCTCTTTACAGGCGCGCTGAGACAGATAACTGCCCGTTGCTATTTGACCTAGCATACTCGCAATATCCCCAGCGGTTATCTTATTGTTTTCTGTGATATCGAGTGGATAAATCATCAGCTTTCGTGAATAATAGCTTTGGCGCATTCCCAAATCAATCATGGTCTGTTCGATCTGCGCTTTTCCTACCAAATCAATCAGCATATTTGTCGCCGTATTGTCGCTCTGAATAATCATGAGGGTCACCAAGTCGCGAATCGCAAGCTTCAAGCCTGGAGATAGCGCGTACAAAATCCCCGATCCCCCCACCAGATCCTCTTGGCGTAGAACAAGCTGATCATCCAATCGAAAATGCCCATGCTCACTTGCCGCGAAAACGGCTGCCATGATCGGCACTTTGATCACACTCTCCGCAATAAACAGCTCGTCCGGTACATGTTCAAAACGGGTTCCTTTAGCTGAGCCCTGTTCCTCCACAACGACGCCCCAAGTCCCCTCCGCTTGACCGATAATGGCTGACAACCTTTTTTCCAGCTCCACAGCTTTTCTTCCCTTCTCTCGTTGCTCGTAGTTTCTTGCCCCTCTCCTTTTATCATACTATTCCGAAAACAAATCAGACAAGAGACGGTACCTACTTACAGTTCGTTTATCCATCCTGAACTTGGAAATAATACGTAAGATAAACCTACGGACAAGGTGAGCCATCATGCAGAACTCCGATAAGATTGGCATTCGCCAATTTGTCATCCTCGTAACATTCATCACCATAGGAGATTCCATCCTGATCTTACCTTCCGTACCTGCGACTGAAGCGCGTCACGATGGATGGCTATCAGGATTGATCGGCATCGTACTGGGGCTGGCCATCGTATACTTGTATTGTGTAGTCGGTCGCATCTACCCCGAACAAACACTGATTGAAAAGAACAAGCTCATATTTGGACGTTGGCTCGGCACGTTCTTTTCTCTCTTCTTTTTAGGGGCTGTGTTAATCAACGGCGCTGTCTATATACGGACAATCGGAGAATTCATGACCACCCATATTATGAAACAAACACCCATTGATGCTGTCATGTTTTTACTCGTTGCCTGCGCAATATACGCTGTTCGATTAGGCCTTGAAACTTTTGCCCGGACCAGCGAAATTTTTTTCCTTTGGTTTGTCTTTACGTTCGTTTCGTTTTTTCTTTTGTTAAGCCCTCAGTTTCAATTCGAGAACCTTTTCCCCTTCTTGGAAAATGGCATTAAGCCCGTCATAAGAGGAGTATTTTCTGTGACCGCTTTTCCCTTCTCGGAGCTGGTTATTTTCCTTATGATTACTCCACTCCTAGATGCAAAACAAAAGCTCACGTCTGCTTTTTTGCGAGGAGCGATATACGGTGGAGTTTGTCTGCTTGCCATCATCTTCTTGTCGCTTTTGGTGCTCGGCCCGGATTTGGTTTCCCGAGAAAACTTTCCGAGCTATTCCCTCGCCAAACGAGTCCAAGTAGGGGAGTTCTTTCAAAGGCAGGAAGCGATGATGGCTCTCATGTGGTTTGTCTCCATTTATTTCAAAGTCGTACTGTATATGTACGGATTTTGCGTGGGTATAAAGCAGCTTCTCCATTTAAAGGAGCACCAGTCGCTCACCTTGCCCATATGCATCTTATTCGTTGCCATCGCGATTATCATCGTTCCAAACGGAGCTTTTTTATATGAAACGTATACGTACTGGCCTTTCTTTGATTTAACAAAAGGGTTCTTGTATCCGTTGATTCTCGTCGTTGGTTACTGGATACGGAAGCAAATGAACAACAAGCCGGCTTCCCTTCAGAAGTAAAGTGTCGGCTTGCTTTATGCTTACAGTAGTTGTTTGATGGCTGCTACTCGCTTCGCATCGACGTATCGGAGAGCCTGTCCTTCTTCTCGTACTGCCGATCCAAAATGAACCTCTTTGACACCCGTACGTTTTACGAGCTCTTCCACATTAGCCAGTGACAATCCACTCCCTGCCAAAATTGTGAGAGGTGTGTTCTCTGTCAGCTTGACGAGCTGCTCAATACAATCCGCTCCCTCGATTGCTGTTTTTTTGCCCCCAGAAGTAAGAATGGTACGGACCTGGGGATATTCCAGAAGAATACGCGCTGCTTCCATTTGATCCACAGCATCATCAAAAGCACGATGGAATGTCACATTCAATGCACCTGACTCGCCAAGCAACAGCTCCAATCCCCGTTGATCGAGCCTATTTTCTGGAGTCAGCATGCCAAATACGACACCTGCTGCCCCAAGTTCACGGATGATACGTACATCCTGCCGCATGACCGCAAGTTCCTCAGCCGTATAGCAAAATGATTGGCTATGGGGTCGCACCATGACGTTTACCGGGATGGAAACCGCCTTGACCACTGCGTCAATCAATCCCCAGCTCGGAGTAATGCCTCCCTCCAAAATACCCGAAATGAGCTCCAGCCTGTCAGCTCCGCCCTGCTCCGCACGTTTTGCATCCTCTACTGAAGTCGCAATCACTTCTACTAGCATGATACTTCGCCTCCGTTTTTAGCATTTGTTCAAGACAAAAACTGGCCGTTTCTCCCCGACCACCAACTGATTGTCGTTTTTAATGGCTATTGGCGCCAACGCATGCAGTCGGTCGATGGTTTCTTGGTTTTCATACTGAATCTGCTCCAAGATCGACGCGATAATAAGCGGCCATACTAATTCAGAGCCATTCAGTACCTTTAGCGAAAAGCTGAGTCTCTCTTTTTTCAAAGCAAAGCCGTATACGCCCATCGCTCCGCCTTTGGCGATTATATTTTCATCCATTAAAAGCGCTGTACAGATGAAGTTGTGACTGGCAATGATTTCGGGACTGCTCGTCATCCAGCCTGTCACTCTCTCTACTGCCTCACGTGTCTCGTGATCCTCGATCAGATCCGGGCAAGCGAGCTTTAGATATGCGATCGCCAGGTTTTTGAGCGGCAACGCAAAAACTGGGAAGCCACAACCATCGACGCTTAGCTGAACCTGTTCTTTTGGATAGTCAGCCAGGTTGGCAAACACCGCCAAGGCCTCCTGTTGGGCTGGATGCTCTGCCTTGTAGTAATCATGAGTGGAATCTCCTTGATCCTTCGACAGTGCCAAATACCCCAAATGCTTTCCTGCACAGTTGTGAAAAAGCCTGCGCTTTTCTATGCCTTGGGACAAGCAAGCAAACTTCGGCTCTTCGTTTAGCGGATAAGTCGGGCAGGTGAGCAATTCGTCTTCCTGAATGCCGGTCTTTCGTAAAATCGACTCCAAGCCTTCCATATGATAGGCTTCACCACGATGGGAGGCCGCAAAGAGTGCTGCTTCGCTGCTGTTCAGTCCGAATTTTTCATCAATTTTACGTTTGGCGATAGGAATGGCTTGAAAGGGCTTCGCTGCGGAGCGCAATAAGGTGATATGGTTCTCATCGCCTGCCCGATAAGCCACCTCTCCTTTTTCATTCACGCCGCACACGATGCCGTTATGTACGTTCTCCAGAATGCCTCCGCGATATTCTTCCACTAAAGGGACATCTCTCATCAAAATCACCCGCTCCACTCCATGTTGATCGATTATGAAAAAAACACTAGCAGTAGCACCCTCCATCCGTCAATCTTTTTCCAAGCGATAATCCCTCCACTTTGGCGTCGATTGTTGTATAATGTCTCAAGGCGCCCATTTGGGTTCCACAAATAAGAAATCCGTGCATCTGCACGGGAGAGGTTCGCGAACTCCCTCTATAAAAAACTAAGCTGGATAACAGTACCTTTCTTTGGTATTGTTATTGTTTTTTTGATGGAAAGTTCAAGAACTCTCTTTCTTCTAATTCAATTAAGAGGAGATGGAGAGCAATGAAAAAGGAAAAAGCCGTTGTTGTCTTTAGCGGAGGTCAGGACAGCACTACCTGCCTGTTTTGGGCAAAAGAGCAATTCGGCGAAGTAGAAACCCTCACATTTGATTACGGGCAGCGACACAAGCTGGAGATCGAGTGCGCCCAGCAAATAGCCGCAGAGCTCGGCGTCAAAAACTCCGTATTGGACATGAGCCTGTTAAACCAGCTCGCGCCCAATGCACTCACCCGCACAGATATTGACATTACTCAGGAAGAAGGCCAATTGCCATCCACGTTCGTCGACGGACGCAACTTGTTGTTCCTTTCCTTTGCGGGCGTTTTCGCCAAGCAACGAGGAGCACGTCACTTGGTTACCGGTGTATGCGAAACGGATTTTAGCGGTTATCCCGATTGCCGTGACGCCTTTATCAAATCACTCAATGTGACATTGAATTTGTCGATGGACTATCCGTTTGTGATTCACACGCCGCTCATGTGGCTGAACAAAGCACAAACGTGGAAGCTGGCGGACGATCTGGGTGCCTTCACTTATATTCGCGAAAATACCCTCACCTGCTATAACGGCATCAAGGGAGACGGCTGCGGCGAATGCCCTGCCTGCCACCTGCGAAAAGCCGGACTAGACACTTATCTTTCCGAGAAAAATCAACCTGGAGAACAAGCCTGATGAGCGCGAACTTTGATTTTCGTATCGTTGATCGCATGCAGGCACTGGGTACCCATATTCAAAAATCACAGCTTCGCTACCATAACAAACGCGTTTTGGTAAGCAAGGAATTTACTTTTGACGCTGCACATCATCTGCACGCTTATGAAGGAAAGTGCAAAAACCTCCACGGCCATACGTACACGGTCGTCTTCGGCATCAGCGGCTTTCCGGACGAGATTGGACTCGTGATCGATTTTGGCGACATCAAGCAAATCTGGAAAGAGCATATCGAAATTTATTTGGATCACCGCTATCTGAATGAGATGCTCCCTCCGATGAATACCACTGCCGAAAACATGGTCGTGTGGATTTTCGAAGAGATGGAAAAACAATTGCAGTCAGATGCCTACCGCGACCGCTACAACGGCGCTCGGGTGGAGTTCGTTCGCCTGTTCGAGACACCGACCAGCTATGCAGAGGCGAGACGGGAGTGGATGGTGGAATGATCCCGGTCTTGGAAATATTCGGCCCTACAATTCAAGGTGAAGGAATGGTTATCGGGCAAAAAACGATGTTTGTGCGAACAGCTGGCTGTGACTATCGTTGCAGCTGGTGTGACTCCGCTTTTACGTGGGATGGATCTGCCCGTGATGAAATCCGGCAAATGTCACCCGAGGCAATCTGGGAGGAGCTCACTCGCTTAGGCGGGGACCGTTTTTCCCATGTCACGATCTCCGGGGGAAATCCTGCGCTTTTGGCTGGCATCGGCGAGTTAATCGCCCTGTTGAAGGAGCATGGCATTCGCACAACAGTCGAAACACAAGGCAGCAAGTGGCAAGCGTGGCTTCCACAGATTGACGACATTACGATTTCGCCGAAGCCGCCTAGTTCCGGGATGGAAACAGATTTTCAAGCGCTTGATCGAATTGTGTACGAGCTGTTGGAACAAAACCATCCAGGACTCAGCCTGAAAGTCGTTGTTTTTGACGACGCCGACTTTGCCTATGCACGCATGATTCATCAGCGTTTTCCAGAGGTGCCTTTCTATTTGCAGCCAGGAAACAGTGATCTGACGGACGCTGATACGCCTCGGCTTCGGGATAAGCTTTTGGAGAGCTTTGAATGGCTGATCGATCAGGCGATGGCGACGCCTGACATGAATGACGCGAAGGTACTTCCCCAACTGCATGCACTTGTCTGGGGCAATAAACGAGGCGTTTAAACGATATTTCACTCTCATGGAAGAAAAGAGGACTGTACTCATATGGCACATCAACAAGAACGCGATTTATCCTCCCTCACACTTTTAGGGAATCAAGGGACAACGTACAACTACTCCTATGACCCTAGCGTATTGGAGTCTTTTGACAACAAGCATCCGTACCGCGATTATTTCGTAAAATTCAACTGCCCGGAATTCACCAGCCTGTGCCCGATTACAGGCCAGCCAGACTTTGCGACGATCTATATCAGCTACATTCCTGACATCAAAATGGTAGAGAGCAAGTCGCTCAAGCTGTACTTGTTCAGCTTCCGCAATCACGGCGATTTCCACGAGGATTGCGTGAACGTCATCATGAACGACTTGATCAAACTGATGGACCCGCGCTACATCGAGGTATGGGGCAAGTTCACTCCTCGCGGCGGCATCTCGATCGATCCGTATTGCAACTACGGGAAACCGGGAACGAAGTACGAGGAGATGGCGAGCCATCGGATGATGAATCATGATATGTATCCGGAGAAAGTGGACAATCGGTAAAATACACTGCATTATACACTATAAAAAACTGTCTATATCACGGTTTTACAGTGTTCGCTTTTTGTTCTTATCTAGTGATTTTAAGTAGTTGTTGACGAGTTTCGTCAACAATCCGTCAACAACATCTGTCTGCCCTGGCATCTATGTGCCGGGGCTTTTTACATTGTCCAGAAGTCATTCTCTTTTACATTCGGATCAAGCAGCCGAAGTGCCCTCAATACCTTCCTTCCGACTGAGGGAGGAGGATAATAGTCCTCGTCTCTACAAAGTTTAGTTCCTGTATCTTTATTGATTGGTGCAGCAGCACATAGCCATTGCTGATTCTTCCCGTGCCGTTTCAAAAACTGTTTCACTCTTGTTTCTGGTTTCCCTAATCCAAACATTCTGATCACCTCATCCACATCTTGGACAAGATCGAACAAATTTAGTCTTTTTTTTTCCGGTGCAAATCGGAATATTGGACAAACTGTTGTGCATCACTTAGTAGCACAGCAGCACACAACGCTGCATAACACAACGGGAGGGATTAGGCATGGCAACCGAACGAAAGCCAGTCTGCTTTAACCTTAACGATCCGCTCGAAAAAGAAATGTGGGAGCTCACAAAAAAGATGAATTTCAGCGGCTGGGCCAAAGAACATTTGAAGCCTTTGGCTTTAGCTCGAATTGCAGAGCGCGACACCTCCACGAAAAAGATGGGCATTCCTGTTCCAGTGCGAAGGGTGGTCGGTTCTAATGTCTCGAAAGCGTAGATATTACCGTGAGGATCGGAGACGGCCTGAGTACCTGGAGGAAGAAGACTGGGAAGATGACGCGGATGATCATGCAGACGTCGAGAGATCGGTCAGGAAAACGTCCTGGGGGCTGCTGGCCGTATTAAGTTTTGGCGTACTCCTCTCGATTGCTCAAGCCCTCTACGTTCCCTCTGGACCATTGCCAGCAGGTGACGCCTATCGAGTCGTTTCAGTCAGCCGTGGACGTTTGCAGGCCGAAGAGATAGGCACAGGGCGGGTGGTAAGCTTAGACGATCAGAAACTTGTCAGAGCAGCTCTTGATGGATCGATCAAGCGCGGCGACGTCATCCATCGGTAATGGCGTTATGCAACGCTACATATCCTCCGTTGCTTGCATGGGGGGCTCTCAGTGTGCAGTGTGCTGAATGATGTTTAATTTTCGGGCGATTTTGAATTAAGAACTGGAGGGAAATGCGTGGATATCGGGGAAACGCATGTGGAGCTGCCGCGAGTGTCATCGACTCATTCACGAGTGATGTATGGAAACCTGATTCAGATTGCTGACAACCTGGACTTCCGGAATCCCATATTCAATGGTCGGGCGAAACGGAATCGGTCGTTGGGGAGTGCCCAGGCGTTTGTGGTTGAGCTGGCACTCGCAGACCAGTTGTTTCGGGAGAAACTGAAACGATATATGATCGCACAAGGTAAACATTTCATTTACACCTCTGATTACTTGGACAGGTATTAATTTCTGAAAATTACCAAACCATTTGTTGCTCTGCGTATAAGTAGGTTACAATATACACAATTAGTAAATTAAGGGAGATAGAATGATGTTTAAAAAATTGGAGGAAATGACAAGGGACTTAGAAAAAGAGAATCGCTACCTCCGAAAAATTTTCGATCAGGTTGATGAACGTGAAAACACTTACCGGAGGACTGTTGCCATCATAAGCTATGACAAACTTATCATGTGCCAGAGCCACTATGTAAAGGACGATCATATAGAGACTTTCGACAAGGTTCATTTAGATATCGCGGAATTTAAAAGTATTATTGCGAAGTTGATAAACTAGTGAGTAATAAAAACAACCCTCCCTAGATTGCTGTCCGGCGTAGTGCCAACCATTTACAATACCCCTACCTCTTTGAATGCAAAAAGCTCCTCGAATCTGAGGAGCTTTTTTGTATTTGTTTTTATACTTTGTAACGGAGACCTATATCAATGGGTTTGCGTGCGTAATATTCCCACTCTGAACTACCCGTGTATGAAACCTCAAAACCTGCTGCAGTTAGTGCTGATACGCTGAAAGCCCCCGATGCACTTGCGGAACTAGTGCTCTTATACGTAATTGTTGCACTTCCGCTGATTTCAACTTCTTGAGTTGGAAATTTATCAGAAGTTGAAATTGCCACTATATCTTTATCTTCTAACGTAGCAGAGTTGGAATTAGTGATTTTCATAGTTTTACTTTCAATAGAATTAATTTGTCTAAAAGAACTATTACTGTAGATTTTCAACTTCGCGGCCAGTTCTGTAGTTACTGGGCCATCTTTTTTATTATTTTTTACAGTCACTGTAGTGTAATTTCCACTGGCAGCATTAATACCTTTCCCTTGCACAGATTTAACAGATTCGATTGTCTCCGAATATGTCTCCGTTGTTTCACCAGTTTTTCTGTCAATTAATTTAACTGTTGCGGTATCTCCGGTTTCAGTACGAACCATTTCGAGATTAGGCTTCAGTTGAATCTCAACAGAAGTTAACTTCAATTGTACTTCTTGTACACTTTTTGCTGCATGAGCAGTACTAGATAGTCCAGAAGCAGATAAAACTAACGCTCCGCAAAGCAAACTTGCGAAAAGCGACTTAAAATTAAAACGTTTCATAAGTAATACACTCCCATTCTTTTACATTTTTTATTTTAATGGTATAATATGGAAGTAGATTACGTCAATACGCAGTATTTAAAATTTACTTTAAAAGTAAAAAAAGGATGATGATTCCATTATGCAAAAGCTTGATTTTACAGAACTACACCAATATTTCAATGATTTTTCGGCAAGTATTCGAGAGGCAGGCAACAAAACAAGTAGTTCTTTACTTGAAGTTAAAGGAGAAATAGCTTCTCTTAATGCAAATCTAACTACAACAAATTACCTGCTCATGGGATTATTGATTTTAAATGTTGTTTTACTTTTTGTTGTCTTCTTTAAAAAAAGTAAACAATAGAATTGATGGATAACACCCCAAAGGGGTCCCGCCAGCAAATTAACGTTAAATTGTTGGTGGGACCCCTATCCGAAGGAGGGCTTTGGTTATTACATGGTCATTATTTCGGGATACCTACCGCGTCACGCAAAGCGTTCGCAGCGTAATGAGCTGCTTCTCTCACTCCTGGATCGTTATCGCTCGCCATCCAGACCGAGCCGAGAATCGCGATTACTTCCTCTGCCGATTCTTTGTCCAACTTGCTCACAGGTTTTTCCACAGCAGGTGAATTAGTATTCCACCAACCTTCGCCACCAAGCGCGTCATTGTAGTCCACGGTGTGCCCTGCAAGCTCCTGTCCATTTTTGTACTGATAGATGTTGGCTGCTTTGGCGAGCTTCCCCCGACTCCAGGCGTATGTCTGCCAGAAGTGTTTGCAAGCTCCTCGCTTCGCCATCTCCTCAATAACAGCAAATGAGCCATACACGCCTACCGAATAGCCAGACAACTCCTTGGCAGCTGATCTCAGGTATGCCTCAATCGCTGCATAGTCCTTTGGCTGTGCATCAAAATCCACGGCAAAGTAAATCGCCGTACCTACAGGCTGACCGATCAATTTGGCTTCCTGGAGGGCCGCTTTGCCATCCCTTGTGCCGTTGACTGCGCCACCAGCAGCGTCATTAGTTCCGCGTTGGAAGACGGATACTACCTGCATCCCTGCCGCTGTGATCGCTTCGGCTTCTGCCCTCGTCAATCGTTTCCACTCCATACTGGCAGGAACAAGATAGCGGCAGACAAATTTCATGCCCGCCGCCGCCATTGCTCTCGCTTTTTCTGCTGTCAAAGGTACTGCACAATCGATCCCTTTGATTGTCATTCTGCATCTTCCTTTCTTTTATCGAAGGTCTGTTTCCACAGCTGGTGCCCCAGCGTCGCGATCCCAGCTGCCAGGATGCCCTGAATGGTTGCTTGCACGCTAATAGTTCCCATCACTCCCCAGGCTAGTCCAACGCCACTCACGGTTAAAAGCCAAGGAATGCTCCAGTCTACAATCCAGGGGGTATTCTTTAAAATCACCCCGATAATCAAGAGCGCGACTACAACAATCAGTGCCTCGTCCAATAGGTACTGGTTAGCCAATACCAACAGGTCCGTTTCTTTCATACAGCTCCTCCACCTTTCGCAATTGATTCAATGAGTTTCCAAATCAGAGCTCCAGCTCCCAGTACTGTTCCGACAATCCAACGTTTATCATCTCGGCCTTGTCGCTTATCGTTATCGATTCGTTGCTCGATTTCTTTCTTGATGTCCTCGGCCTTCTTCGTCAGATCAGTGATTTCCGAGCTCAATTCATCGAGTCGTTTATGAGCTGCTTTTGTACTTTGCATAGCCTCGATGGCCAGCTTTTCAGTTGAATCGAGTTTGTTTGCCATGATGCCGAGTTGCTTAATTTCTGTTTCGATTTTCCCGATTGCAACTAGAATTTCTGTAATTCCCTTTTGAAGATCCTTGATCTCGTCTGCCACTAGCGCATGACCTCCTCACCCCCTTTCGGGGCAAAAGTAAAAGGAGCCACATCAGCAGCTCCTCAAACCGTCGTATTTGTCGAGTCAACCCATCCGGTTCCATTCCACCAAACGGGTTTCCCTAACGTTGTATCAAAATACATAAAGCCAACATGTGCGATTTTCGGTCTTCGATCTGTTGATCCCTTTGAATACCCAACAAGATTTCCATTGATGAGTACATGCCTAGTACCTTTCGATAGGTTTTTATCGTCAGTTGGATCAGGGTCCCAAACTAAGGTGAGTTTGATGTTACCTAATGTGTTTTCGTACTTGGTGTTGCTGGAGCTTGATGGTGTGTTTCTGCTCGCCGTAGGAGTGCCCAAACGGTCGCCAGCATCGTACGGGATGTCAGGCAGGGGGTAGTGGTGGTAATCGCTAATAGATGCCCCCCAGCTGCGAATGGATGCTCCGTATCCATGGTAACCAAGCACGACCGATCCAATATATCCGGTATTAAAATATTCCTGGTCTCGGTCAATGATCTCGTCCAGTGCAATGAATTGAGTCCTGAATTTTTCAAAATAGGTAAGTCCACCATATTCGTCACGCTTCACTGTGAAACATTCCATATTCTCCAACAACCGGCTCCTGGACGAACCGCGCATTGTCTGCTGACTGCTTGAGTAAACGTAGAATGCGTTTTCGATCATGTAGTAGTCTTGTGGACCGACGACTGGTTCGATGTTCTTTGGATTACCATTAAAATCAATCCAGTCCAGATACATATTTTCTTTTTTAAATACGTAGTCGGGTTTGTATGAGTTTACAAAAACGTTAAACCCTTGGGAGTGGCAAAACTGTACGACTTCGTTTTGTCGCTCTCGCGTGACGTAATAATCGTAGCCAAAGGTATCTAAAAAGATGCCAGTAGACCCCATCGTTTTCCATTGCATAACCCGTTCCTTAATTTCTTCGATGGTGAAGTTGTCAGCAGCAGCCGGCGCTAAACCGATTGAGATATAGCCAAAAATTTCAACTCCCGGCTTTGCTTGCTTGAGCTTTGCGATAATGTTTAACGTGTCTGCGTAAGCTCCATGGGCTGGGTTCTGATACTCTCCAAATACGATTAGATCATAGTCCTTGTAGATGGACACCGCTGTGTCTACATTCCATGCGCCGTTGATCGAGATAGGATACCCATAGTAAACCAACAACTTTTTAAGCAGTGGTTTCTTTCTCTGTGCTTGACTGATCCATCCCATGTTCACCGTGTCCTTTCTTGCTTTTTGGCTCCAAGATAGAGTGCAGATGTAGTTCCTTATGAAAAAGCGCCCTCAAACTAGAAGGCGCTTTGATCGTTACGTGATTGCTTACATGCCGCAGCTGTCCAGCCATTCACTGAACGTCACGGTATCGATGTCAGCTCTCCGGGAATAGGCATAATCCACAACCTCTTGGAAGTTGCTTACGTTGTACTCGATACTTGACGAGGCTTCACCGCTAACGATCTTGTGGAACATGAACAAACACACGCCCCCTACCTTTGCCGCATTATCAATGTGCCCTTTTAATGTGGACGGTGCAATTGTATGATCGACATTTCGAATCTTGATCGTCCGTTTATCAGGTGGTGGCGTTGTCACCGTATCTTCTTGGACAGTGCGGCCCGCTCTGCGAGATTGCATAACTTGCAGCACCCTTGCGTCATACGCCCCGTATGGGTACGCCAAGATATTTGACGCTCTCGTAAAGCCATTTGTATTCAACCAGGCTTCGGCGTCTCCAATTTCTTTCTCGATAGCTGCTGCATCTTTCAGGTCTTTCAAAGTCGCGTGGTTCATGGTGTGGTTGGCCATGTCCCATCCGTAGACGTACATTTCCTTTAGCTGTTGCAGTGTGCAATAGCCAGACCACCCTACGTGCGACGGAATGACGGCAATGACACCTGGAAGATTGTATTTTCCCATATACCGAAATGCTTCGGTGTATTGGGAAGACCAGCCATCATCGAACATAAAAATGACCTTCCCTCGTTGCGACTCATCTCGGATGATCGAATCAAAAATGATCGACGCCGTAGTATTATCGTTGGACTTCACACGGATTTGCATAGAGACGATATCCCTGGTCAGGCTTGCAGCTCCAACGGGCTCCAGCTTGCTGACGTCGATGATATGTTCATTCCACCCCAGTGCCATTCGCCATCCTCGAACGGTGTAGCCTAAAAATTCTGCATAGACGGTATCATGTGCCAGATAAATTTGAAACTCATAAAGGTCTATCAAATTGTCCACAAAGAATTTCACTTTCAATGTTTTTGCACCAGTAAGGTTGAGAAAAACATTTCTCCGAGCAGCAATCGATGTACCCGTAGAGGTGACTTGTAACTTTCCGTTGTTAAATGACACAGTGCCTCCACCGTATGCCTTTAGCCAGGCGTTTGTTTCATTAAATGGCTCCACAAGACGGCCTTTCTTGTAATCCCTGACCTGGGCGAGAATCAAGTCTTTGCTTTTCTTGTCTGTCGGCTTAGCCCACGCCATTTTCTCCACCCTCTCTTTGAGCATTTTTCAGCTTCTCGTTCTCTTCTCGAAGGGCATCCAGCTCTTTTCGTAGAGCCTCTTCCTGTTGTCGCTCTTCCTCTCCTGCCGGCGTGTAAACCCAATCGCCTAACGATCCGTCAGGATTCCGCTTGCGGTATCTCATGCTTTGATCGCCCCCGATAAATTCGTCGCTGCAGCTGTTGAGTTGGCGTCATTACTGGTTAGTGTAAATTTCAAATGGAGCTGAGCGTCTGGTGTCGCGTACGTTCCGATGAATTCCTTCTCTACGATTCCAGTGATTACAGGTGCAGACGTTTTTGTCATGGGCTTGTAAGATTCAGCAGCGCCAGCCGGCACGATGGAAAGTGCTCCGTCCACATTCAAATCTCCCGTTTCATGCTGGAGCCAAGCTAGGACTTCTTTGGCCGTAGTTGATTGAGGAGATAGCTTGTAGCGAGCATGGGCAGTTTTGAGTCGTGTTTTCGTCACCGAACGGGTGAGAGAAAACGTGACTACCGTCGTCGCTCCTAATGAGTCTGTAGCTGTTATGACAAGGTTGTTTGATCCTGAAACCATCTGCTTTGGTGTGACGGTTATTGTCCACGCACCGCCACTTACCGATATGGGTATATCTGCGCCACCGTTCAAACGATATTTCATGGTCGCGCTATTTCCATCTGGATCTGAGACGGTTCCATTGATTGTAATGGGTGAATCGTCCGACAGATTATCGTTATTCGCAACGAATGAGTGTGTAAGGATCGGAGGACGATTCAGCACCACGGTAAATGTACGCTCTGCAATGATGGAGGTGCCGCCTTTGTTATCCTCCGACCATACTTCTAGTAAATGGGTCGAACCCTCATCCAAAAGCCCTGATACGCTAGTCGTGCCGTCCTTAATAGCCCCGCCTGTAAATGTGAACGTTTTACTAAAGGACAGAGGATTTACCCCATCAGCTGATGCTTGCATGATTAGATAGTTAACACCTTTATTTACACGTACATAGACAGAAACGATATCACCAGGATCGGTGTCCAATGTGGTTCCTGTCACCGTATAGGTGTTGCCCACAGACAATTTGATTCCGTTTGCTGGTGCTGAAAGTGTCAGTGTCTGACCAAAGTTGTCTTCATAAGTAACGGTTACGGTATAAGCATAGTAGTAGGTAAAGTAAGTTTGAGAAGGACCATAGACTGTACCGGAATAGCTTTGCGAGTAATTGTAAACCCGTGTGTCCGGCTTTGAAACCTGTCCAGAATAGTTCCCTGTTGCGGAAGCTGTATACAAATACTTGCCGTCTCCATAATAATAGCGTTGGCAAGATCCAACAGACGTCCCAGTCCGTTGCAAAACCCCTGAATACCCTTCACCGTCTGAATAAGATACAGAGGCTGGCAGATTCGCTAATGCACCGCTTTGCGCCTGCGAACAATCTATCGCGCGTTCATGAGAAGCTGATCGAGTATCAGATGCTGTTTTTTGACCGGGAGGACTGCCACTCACGACAAAGGAGGTTGAACTTCCTGACTTGGACAATGTTCCGCTATAAGTACCATCGTTGTAACTGATCGACGATGGAAAACTATCAGTGCTGCTGGTACGAGTATCCGATACGGTTTTTGTGTTCGGGCTGCTGGATGTGGTATATCGGGTATATGAGCCATCGCTGACATTGACCGTCACTTCGCTGCCATTGACAGAGTGTGTAACTTTGCCCGTATTGACTGCAACAGAGACAACTCGTTTTAGGTTTGGGATGGTTATCTTTTGTGATCGACTCTGTGATGTAGACTCAGGGATGCTAACAACGGTTGATTTACTAGCCATCTAACCGCCTCCTTTCTTATGTTACGGCTATTTTCACACTATAAGTATCGATTGACCCTCGTCGCATACGTTTCGCCGCTGTATCAATTTCCACGGTTGACCTTGCCAGGATGGCATTTGCAGAATAGGTTGCTGCTGGAGCTGCGTTTAGTGTGATAATTTTTGTAGACGCATTAATTGCTGTGATCATACGCTCCTCCTGATTGTTGACCGAGGCTAACGTAACCTCTTGCCCCACTGCAAAGCCTGTCACCGATGCAACGGTAACATTCGAACCAGAAATAGACTGAATTGTCGTTCTCGTCTTATCCAAGGAAATGACCGCATCCTGGATGCCGTCAAACAAATCAACAAAAATTCCACTATTCCCCGCAGTCCTGTCTCCTGTCGTGATCTTGGCGTGCAGGTAGAGAATGCGATTTTCTAATCTGATAACAACGCCATCGATGTCCTTAATACCTTCTTCTATGTGATTCATACGCCGTGCGGTAAAACGAGTACCATCTTGGATCGTTTCACCTGTTTCCGTATTTACAAGTCGGTCAGTCCAATATTGCCGATCATAGGGCATTTCACACACTCCTCACTTCGAAAGGGATTTCGAATAGCAACAATGCCCCTGTTTCGTGCGAGGTAATCTGTGCATCAGAGGTAATCATTGCTGTCCCGCTTGCGTCCACTAGTTTTGCCTCTGTAATGGTGCCTGCTGCATCCACGACGTCCAAGTAGACGTACAACTGCACAACTGTTTTCTGGGCACTGGTAAGATGCTTCGTCAGTGTAATTGGATGAATGACAGGTTTCCCGTCCACGGTGATTGTGGCGTTACTTATTTTTGCGCTCACTGTATTTCGGATGAATTCCAGGAAAGCAGGTTCCACTTTAATAGCCATTTGGATCACCCTTTCCCATAAGCGCGAAATGGAGAAGTTGTTTTGATGATGACTTGGGTAAACGGCTCAAACGATTCTTCAAACACTTCGCCTTCTTTGACCGTAAAAGTGTAGTTGTGAATCGTAAATGTCAGATCATTCGTTCCGTCATTTTTAATGACAAAGCCATGCATTTGCTCGGTGAAAATATGATCTGTGTCAGTTGAGCCGCTAATAGGCTCTTTCGCAGATAAGCCGCGAAGTTGCACAAACATAGCTCCTTTGTTACCCTGAATTTCCTGAAATTCATCCTTCGTAACATTGAAATATTGCGGGACCGGAAGTAGACCGCCGTCACGTAATATATGTCTTGTGCCAATTGGCATTTGATACCCTCCTTCATCATTCCGTTGCTGTAAACATAGGCATGCCAGGCGCAACAAAGACGGGCAAGCTTGGAGCATTGACAACAATTTCGTCAGGGTAGAAGGTATTGCACACAAAGTAATCAACGATAAATCTTTTAGCAGAAACATCTACTCTGATCGTGGTGGCTATGATCTTGAACACAATGTCATCCAACCAAGAGCTCTTGCGCTTCACACCTTCCACCAGACGACGGAACTTTGCCAGATCCCCCGGCTCAAAAATCAACTGTTCTGTCTCGATTCGAAAATGATGCGGTTCCCCACCGTATTCGAACCATTCGCGGACCGATGAATTTTTGAACAAAATAGATGCGACCTGTTCGATTGCCCAGGGCGTTCCCTTATATCGATGAGCTCCTATTGCCGTTTTGACGAGCTCCCTCCGACTTTCAAGAGATAACGATGAATCATAGAAATCGACGTGCAATTGGTGGGCCAGGATGTCCACCACCTCTGAATCTAGTTCATCGATCCGGGAAAACATAAGCACCAGTTTCATATCAGAGGATATGTCCTGCATTTCCTTTGTAATGGCTGCAGCCAACGCTCGAATCTTCTTGTCTTCTTTTATGGACGATGGAAGGATGTCCGACAGCTTTGCGTTGTAGATATCAACCACTTTCCAACCCTCCATACACCACATTGACCGTGTGTTCTTTGGCTACTTGCGATTCAGTCAGTGTGGTAAAAACTGGACTTGTCACAGATACCCGTTTAGCTCCCGCCTGCTTCATGAGGAAAACAAGCTCAGACGGATCAATGTCACGGCCAAGCTTGGCTCTTTGCCAAAGTTGATAGCTAGCAACGGCTTTATTCACATTTGCCTGAATCGTGGTGACAGCACTTTCCTTGTCCGTATCAATCCAGTATGTGGCCTCGATGTTGTATGTTTTTTGAGTCGGGGCCAAAACAAAAACTTGGTCAGTGAGTGGCCGAATCTTTCTATCGTTGCAAACAGCCGCGACTTGATCGAGGATTGTCTGATCAGGTATCTCTCCCGTTTTGAGTAGAGGTCGAATCTCCACCACTCCAGCCCTTGGGCTTGATACATTCACATCCCCCAGAAGGGTACTGGCTGACTTTGCCCAAAACTCGTAAGCTCCAGATGGACCAGCTACAGAAAAGCTCTCTGGTGCCTGCCGGATTCGTTCTGCGTATGAATCGTCGTCCTCTTCATCTGCCCCGCCGCCCGATTCTGTGACATTAGAAACCGATTGGACAAATGGCAGAGGGTCAACCAATTGGTTCAGTTTTCCCACTGGATACCCATTGCCAATCACACCCACGGAAACGCATTCCGCTTTGACCTCTACTTTCGTCTCCCCACTTGTGACTGTGACGTCCGCTGTTGTTGCAAAAAATACGTTGTCCCCTGCTGTAACTCGGGTCCCTTTCGGTATGATCTGAGATACTGGTGTCGATAAGGTAAAACGAACCGTAGTCTTAGCCTTTGTAGCCAGTATTCTTAATACGTTCAGCAAGATACCAATGAGGTCCAGGTACTTACCTCTCGCATATTTAAGCAAGTTCTGTTTTGCAGAGTCGTCGATAATGACTCTTTGCTGTACAAAAAAAGGCACGATGCTCTTGATAAAGAGTCGTACCGGATCAGCTGCTGCAAGTGGTTTTTTGTATTCTTTTTCATAGTTTGCGATCAGATCCGCTTCGATCTGTTGCGGCGATTTATTGGCGAATGATACATCTGGTAAAAAATCAAACCTAGACACCTTTTATCGCCACCTTTACCAAAGGTTTTAACATCCCGTTTTCATCACCTTTATACGTAACTTCCTGGACCTCTGCGCGTGGTTCATATTGTTGGATTTTTTCAATGAGTCGTGCCGAAGTGATTGCCATATAAGCATTAACAGGTGCGTCGATGTTAGGGTCCCAACCAAATGATCGGTACATCGGAGATGTATGAATCATGCTCAGCATGATGGTCCTCACGTTTTGGATCACTTCTGTTTCTCCGGTCGCGCCGAAAATAACCTCTTTAAAATCACTTGTAATCGTTACGATTTGAGCCATTAGCTTCCCGCCTTTTTCGGATACTCCTTGAGACGCAGCTCAACGTTAACAGATAGTAAACGACCACGACCGTCATAGTTTTTGTGTTGTTCGCTGACCGACTCGGTAATCCATTGGCTGGTTGAAACAGGTTTGTTTCCGATGACCAATAAATCCCTTTGGCCCGTATCCCTTTTGATCCGCAATGTTTTCAGCTCCGCTTCTGGATCAACCCCGAGCGAGGCTTTCAACTGAATGGAAAGACTAATTTCTTCAAGCCCCGGACCAACGAATTCAGGAATCGGTTTGTTTCGATGGATGTCATGGGTTACCCACCGGCTCGAGCCGTTTCTTGTCATATCATCAAAAGTACGAACACGCTGGGAAGATACTTCAAAAATCACTTCTCCAAGACTTCCGATGACCGCCATTCTGGTTCACCTCGCTGCGTCGTTTGGTTGTTTATGATATTGGTGTTATTAAAGACGATTTTCCCAGGATGAAGAAAATCGACTGTCAGGGTATGCGTTTCTCGATCATAGTCGATGAATGTCCCATCACCAAAACGGATGTGGCGTTTATTTTTGTTCTTGATTGGCACTAGGTCCTCTTGATTGTACGTTGATCCGAGAATAATCCCATCTGCATTCCCTGTCGGCAAAAACAGGCACCATACCTGTTCATTCACATCCGGCAGCCAGTAATCTTTTAACAAAAAAGAACCACGAGAAAGGATGTCCATTTTGTAGGACACCACATCCTCGCGGTCACCAAAGACGACCCTTGCTGTCGCATCCCTCTCGTCTACGCTCGATACAATGCCGACACGCAATATGTTTTTCATATCCATTACCAGCCCAATACCTTTCTGCATTCAAGCGAAGTTTCGTAGCCATTCCCGCTATAAGCATGAACAGCCTGGGTAATGATGTATTTCCCGCTCACAGCCCCAAAATTGTTCAGCATAAACGTCATACCAGCTACCAGGTTAACGTCTCCCATCAAGGTAATGCTTGCCTTGTGCTGCTCCTTATTCGCTTGGCGCAGCGCACTTTTGGCTTTTCGTTCTGCCTGACGTCCATCCTTTACGCGCTCATTGATATACAGCGTACGACCCGTTTTTGGGGCGTTTGGGGGCATATAGGTGTAGTGGATCTTCTTTTTCCCTTTTGGACTGTGATAGTTCACAACAGCCCGACTATAGATGCCTGTCGTGGTCACCTGTGCCGAAAAGCTTTTGATCTTGGACGTTGCATAATTGAGCGAAAAAGCAGGAGGTTTCTCCTCGTATTTGGCTTCATCAAATAAACTGATCTGTTTGCCTGTCAGCTTAACAGCAATGCCAGCATCATCGCACAGGCGCATAAGGAAACCAAGATCGGTTTCCTCTGTCTGTTCAATCCGATCGTAGTCCTCGTCTTCTGCATCAAAAAGAAGTTTGAGCCCATTCTTGCCTGCAATATCTTTTGCGATCACAGACAAACGTGTTTGCTCCCATGCACGGAATTTTCGTTGTGCCCGGATCGTTGACGAATCTGGCACAGACACGCCTTGGATACTGACGGCATTGGGTGGACTTGTTAGGTTGATCTCGTTGATTTCGAAATACCCGCAATTTAGAGCATCCGTTTTCCCGTCATCGATCCAGTTTTCACGAATGATTTTTGCCTTTATGCTTGCATACAATTCTGGCATCCACGCTGCCCACCACAGGCGTTCCCGGTCTGCTAGGTTGATAGATATGGTATCCGCCGTGCCAGAGAGATTGTCGGTGTACTCAAACGAGATGAGGTACGGCTGCAGATCATTCGAAATGTTCTTGTTGTCATAGAGTAGTTCAAATTTGACTCGTCTTGGCTGTGCCATTCGTCGTCACTCCCTCTTCCAAGGAGGCAGATTTGATGTGTCCTGCGCCATGCCATCGTCATTGTCTGGAACAACCAGGACGATTCCGGATGAAAAGACTACCGTCTCTCGATGCTTTAGATTGGCTTCAATTAACTGTGGCATGAAGTACTCGCTGCCCATCGTTTTATACGCGATCCAGTCCCACATGTCACCTGCATTCGTTGTATATGTTCCAGCCATCAGGAAAACCTCACCGCCCTCTCATTCCTTATGAACCGCTGCATATTCGTTTTGAATTCATGATAGGAGTCTCGGAGCATCGATTCGTTTTCTGACCGATTTCCGCCAGAAAGGTTTGGCGAGAACTGAAAAACAAGCGTTTGATTTCCGTTGCGTGACGACATCGCCTGATTTGCTCTCGACCATAGATTGGAGTCGAGATTACGATTCTGTTGGGCAGTCAATACACGTTCCCCTTTATGAAGCTCCGCTCGGTATCCATCGAACGGGACATAAGATAATCCGTTTGCATGGGAACCATTTACCCAATCCCACGCTTTTTCGTACCATGCAGGTTCCGGCCCTGCTGTCATGGTTGCGTTTGGCCCACCATAAACAGGCGTAGTGGTCGGATCTTGACCAGCAGCCCTCATGCTCTCTATTCGGGCTTCCAGTTTGCTAAAGGGAGTCTCCAGCTTGTTTTCTCCCCACATTCCATCCCAAATGCCTTGAATAATCGATTTGCCGACATCATATCCTACGTCCTTGGCGATTGGAATGAGAGGTACAGCTGCCGCTTTGATCAACTCACCGAGCTTCGATGCAATTTCATAAGTGACACGTTGTGTAGCTTCACTCCCTCCGGAGCTCCACCACTTGTTGAATGTATCGTATACATCCGCTACGATAAACTCGATTTTCCCCCAAACATCCAACTTCTTATATTCAGGATTATTGAAAATCGTCTGTAGCTTATTAGATGCAAACTGGACGGACTTGGTAACAGTTCGTCCCATTTCCGCAAAAGCATCTGAGCCCAGCTTCGACAAATCCTGAAACGCTTCTGTCTTGGTCAAATTGTCGATTTCTTTTAGCGTTGGTTTCAAAGCGTCTAACGCTTCTACCCCCATTTTCGTCCAGGTCAGTTGAAGCTTTTCCACGAGCTGTTCATACATAACAAGACCAGTTGTATCCACATCACTCAACAGCTTGGCATCGATGTTCTGTTTATCTAGCAGCTCATTCATGCCCTTGATAATGCCGTCAATTCCCGATTTGGCAAACTTCTTGATGTCTGACCTTGGCATGTTAAAACGCTCAACGATAGACTGAGTATCGCCAATCAATAACTCGTTGAGAGCGATCGCCGCCCCCTGCATCCCCTGTTGTTTATTGATCGTCCCTAGCTTCTCGGATATATCAATCAGCCCTTGGACTTGCCTCAGGTCCTTCGTTTTAAACAAAAATGCCTGGCCGGATTCGAAAAAGTCCGTCATCCCGAAACGGGATTCAATGGCGCGCTTCTCCATCCAGTTGAACAACTGATCTGCTTTCTTTTGGTCCCGGAGCAATGATTGGATGACTTCGATGTTGTATTCTCGATCAGCCGCTTTGCTGACGCTATCCATCATCAAGTCAAAAGCAGATTTCGCAGTCTTTGCTCCGACAGCAATCCCAGCCAGACCAACCCCAACCGTACCAAGATACCCTCCAACAGGTATCAATGCAGCCCCTGCCAACGCAATTTCCCCTATGGAGACTCCCGCAGCAAGTGCGTTTGCCTCCATGGTTTGAAGTTGGCGAGAATAAGCGTTCAGATTGTTTGATTCACTTCTCATTTCTCTATTTAATTCGGCTATGTTCCGTTTAAACTTATCGACCTGTGAGGCTGCTCTCTTTTGTACGTTGGTAAACCGTTGAAGATCGTTTTGCAGCTTCTGGCTTTCCCGTCTGTACACCTCTTCGCTGATCGCGCCACTTCGGTATTTCCGCTCCAAAGAGGAAAGGCCACGCTTGGTTTTCTCTATCGCTGCTGACATTTTCGAGTGCAAGGTTGACATGGATTGCAGTTTGCCATTTGCCTTCTCAATAGATGCCTGATACTCGCTGATTTTTTTTCGCATATCCTGCATACGGCGGGAAGCGTTATCGAACGCGCTGGTGAACGATCTATTCATTTTCCCAGACATCTTGATTGTGAATTCATACAGTTTCCTACCCATCCGTTTCGCCTCCCTCCGTAATTTCCATGGCTGCTGTTACCCATTCATTTAAATCGTTCAAAGTCATGCCAAGGAAAAACTCCATGCTGGTATGCGTGTTCCTCGCCATATTGAGTACAAGTTTCCGTAACTCTCTTATTCCTCCGTCTTCTCTATCTCCTCCATCTCCTTCAAATCCATACCGAGCAAAAAAGCATGCGCCGCCGTTACTGCTCGGTAAAAATCCCGTGCTCCCAGTCTTAATAGATCATGGTAGAGGACTCCGCAAGCTTTTGCGGCAAGCACCGCCCGGAAAGCCGATGATTGCATGTCATTCGGGGAAAATCCGATAATCTGACGGGCCTCATCAGTAGCATTAATAATATCCGCGCCTGTCAGTTTATCGAACTCGAACGTGAGGGAGGTTATCTCCTTATCGTCTACCCTCAATGGTTTTTCCAATGGCAGTGGTAATTTCATTTTTGCAAAACTCCCTTCTATAGCCCAAGCGCCCGACGCGTATCAGCCAGCTGATCCTTGCCGTTCACTCGATAGATGTAATTTAATTTGTCGAGCTCCAGAACGTTCTTTCCGTCCATGTCGATCTTGATGTAGGTGATTTCCAACTCTGTACTACTGTCTGTGGTTGTGCCCTTTTCTAACTTCCCAAGTTCGCCACTGGTTGTATTCCCTTGAACGACTATTCGTAGCGCACGGGTAATCAAGCGACCAGAGCCACGGTCATGCTCTTGGAGAGCTCCACGACAATCTAGTCGATGAGCACCGAGCTCCAGAAAGTCAAACAATCTATCTGTGATCGAGTGCCAATTTAAGGTGATTTTTTGGCTACCGAAAGAACCAACAGAGGTTTCAAAGCTGCCAAATACACCAGCTCCTTTGACTTCCTCCGTACCAAAAGAAAAGGATGGCAATTGGATATCTGCCACCCCCACGAGGTCAGTTGTGCCGTTTTTGTATACCATGAAATCCTTTAAGCGATCAGGAATTGCTTTGTTAGCCATTGTTTATCCACCTGCCTTGTATGATTAGGCTGCAAAGAGATTTTGAAGATAGGCCACATCAAATTCAAGTTTGAACTCAATGTTTTCAGCCGGTACGGGAGCCGCCAGGAACAACCGATAAGAAACTTTTCCGTCCAGCAGCGATGTGACCGGATTATCCGCTGCTCGGAATTCTACACGTCCGCCGAGTATGGAACCTTGCGCTGTCAGTCCATTCAGCCAGATGTTTGTTGAGTCCACAACCGTGTCAATCAACCTTCTGTTTGTCGGGTCGTCCACTATTTTCCAGTGTGTCAGGATCAGCGTACTTCCGATCCAGTTGAACATCTGACGAACGGAAATAAATCTGTCCTTCACGTCTGTATTGGATGGATAAGCAGACGTGTTGTTTCCCCACAGCTTCCATCCGCCGACGAAATTGATTGCCGTAACAATCCCTTCGCCGTTGAGGAAGGCCGCCTGATCCACGCCAAGATTGATCTCAGCTCCTGCTTCGTTAACCACAGCGTTTGCTTGAATGCTTTTGTTGGAAGGCGACACGTAGGGGACGTTCCCATTGTCAGCAATGACTTTGCTGTTCAATGCTGCAAATTGCGTAGACAGATGATAAATCTCGTCACCCAATTTCGGTTTCAAATAGCAGGCAACGAGGTGTGGGTCGCTATAATTGTTGGAGTTTTTCCATGTCGGTGCTTCTGTGTAAACCGCGGCACCTGTTGAAGAAGAATCAATATCGGCAATGGCCATCGCTTTAAACAAACTATTAATGCCAGTAGACTTTGCTTTCATGACAGCTGCAACGGCTGGCTTTTTTGAATGCTTCGGTACGACTATTTGCCCTGGGACTAGTCGATACAACGGGAATATCTTGTTGATCAACTCTAGTCCTGTCACCTTGCCTGTTGCTGAATCGATTCCACCAATGATTTGTGCATCTGTTACGGTGGAAGGCGTGAGTTTATCGTAGGATACAGTCAATGAGGTTTGGTTCGCTGGGATATCCCCACCATCCACGCGAGAAATGACGGGATGCCCGGATCCATTGAATACAACTGTATAGTCCTTATTTCGCACCAAGGCATTACCCGCACCGGTGAGTTTTACGACCAGGGTCGACAGCAGCACGCCGTCAACAGCAATTGTGTATTTACCTGATGAGAGAGTAATTGCGCTGTCCGCCACGTTCTCCTTGTGGATGGAAGGATCAAGCACGTTGACAAATACAGCAGGCGCAACGTTAAAAAGCTGAAATTGAGCTTTGATAGCCTCGCATAGTGTATAGTCGTTCCAGTCGGAATGGTATCCAAGAGCCTTTACCGCTTCCTCATAGCTGTAGGCCAGTACCGGCTTATTCACATATGCGGATGGATTGTCTGTCAAATGGATAGGAGCCGTACCGAAATAGACGGGCAATCCGGCTGCAGCTTCAACAGGCGAAAGGACACTCGTACCACTTTCTGAGATAGATACCTGGTGTTTATAGGCCACTATTCTTCAACTCTCTTTCCTGCGGCGTAATCAGCGGTCTGCTGGAAAAAGACGCTCTCCGGTGTTCCATGATCTCTGATCGCCGCTTCTGCTTGGGACAGCTTTTCTACAGGCACAAACATTTTCTTGATGGCAGGGCACGCTTCGATGTGCTTGCTCAGATGTTGTGGAATTCCGTCCGTAAATAGCGCGTATCGATGCAGAGTGCCATCACGTAAACTACTCCCGCAGTAGATGACGTGCATTGGTTCTTTAGCAGTCACCTTTGATTCTGCTTTGCTCATTTATAAAATACCTCCCAATCAAATTCGGACTGTACTTGTGGAATCAGTACGTCGAACGTGATGTATGTCGCCCATTCTGGGAATGGCTGCTCGTCCGGTTGCTCTGTTTCGAAAGATTCGTCATCGATCTGAAAGCGATCGTCAATGATCGGATCTCTTTTTAACCCAATCTTTATCCGATTCGCTACATTCAGGCTATCAATCCAGCCGTTTTGTTCATCTTCGCTGTATGTGATGACGATTACACGAATTTTAACAATGTTTGCCTGCCTCCCGTCGTTCTCTCTCCGAAAACGAACAACAACGGCGGGCAGCTCCGCTTTGATTTCTTGCGGATCGGCTACCGGTGATTGCTTGCTCTCACTCAGGAACCCGCTGACTACCTGTGGTGCTTTGTAATCGTGGCCATTTACGTTGGTGGGTAGCACAAAATCTTTTACAAGCGTTTCAATACGCTCTTTCAGCTTATTAACTAGGACAACATTAACCATCTAGCACCCGTCCTATTTCATGCTCGAGACGCTTGTCTAATGTCTCCAGCATTTTATTCTGTATTGATTTTCGTACCTTCTCGTTGTCTAGCATTTGCGGTACAGCAGGTGCATAGAGTCCTTTGATTGGAAACCTCTTTGGTGTCGTGCGTCTGTATACGGAGGCCACATTTCTGACTTTTGCAACAAACGCACCAGGAATCGGAGATTTCCCGCCAGCTCGTAATACTTGGGCCAAGATCGGTTTTTTTCTACCAGGCTGCGGCGATTTCGGCGTGACACGAAAACGAATCAGTGGCATCACATGGCCCTTTGATTCCAGACTGCCGTCCAGATTATTCGCGGATGCTTTTTTGAGCTCCATCGTCTCGCTGACGTCTCTTTTTCGGACAAGGTACGTATCCCTCACCCTGGCAGCCGCTTCCGTTTTCCCGCTGGACAGGGCACGGTTCATTGCCCGTGCCTGTACCTTTGGAATTTGCTTCGGAATATGTGCCAAAAGATTTGCCGCTTCATTCAGTCTCTGTTTGATGGAGTTGTCGAAATCAATCATGGGTTTGAATTCCCTCCAAGACGGATTTCCAAAATGCCCTCAAGATCAGAAGGTGGAGCTACAATTACATACGCTTTTTTGTTTATTTTTAACGTGTGTCCAACTGGTGGAATGAATGTAAAATCGGCTCGGCTCACATAGAGCATTATTTCTTCCGTGTATTCGCGGTCATGGGTCGGGTAGGAGTACGATCGATTCCCCCCACCAATCGCGACAGGCTCAATCAATCCCGTAATCTTCTTCCCGTCGATGTCAATTTCATCTGCAAATTCGCCTGTATTGAGAAAGACAGTGGCATCCGCCTTTAGTTGGTCCTTGAATGTGCTCATTTGGGCGCGTTTACAATCAATTTGTCCGTATCAAGATTTAAATTAAGCTCTTGATTATCGTCAGAATGCCCGTCCTGTTCCGTATCCTCGCTCGTTATTCCACCAGAGCCTACATCACTATCAGTTTTTCTGTCAGGTTCAGTCTCTTCAAACTGCACTACTGCCCCTTCACCGATCAGATGCGCTACATCCTTTTTGTGAGCATTAAAAATGGCGCCCTTCTCATGAAAGACACCATTATGCTTCACTATTCCAATTTGCACTTGAAATCGCATGATAGTTTCCTCCTACGCGCGCGTTTTGATAACAGACCATGCAGATACGTCAAACGGCTTCGGCAATGGACGGCTCTTCACAATAAGAGATTTCACATCGGTCTCATGGTTGACTGTTACCTTTGTCGCACGAGGCCCTGCTACAGTAACATAGTTGATACTACCTTCTGGGATGAAGGTATTTGCACCGTACAAAAGCTCCCCGATATTTCGTGGCGCGACAATGACCTTTTCGGGGTCGATGTATGGTTTAAGAGACTGCGTTGTGTCATCATAGTACCACGCATCATATCGGTACACATCGAGTCCAAGTTCGGTTAAACGGCCAATGTAAGTATAACCATTTCCATTCTCAATGCTGAGCTGGGGATTGATCGTTCCGAATTGCGCGTATCGCAGGTCCATAAACTTCGTCATGAAATTATCGTCTGCTCGAAGATTAGCCCACGCCTCATCACCAAGGAGGGCGACAGTTGGATTGTATCCAGCCTTTCGAGATTTTCTGACCGCTTCCTCCAAGTCTTCATACTTTTTGGACGTAGTCTGGTTCCATTGGCTTCCGGCTGTAAGGTTGATCATGTTGTCAAACCCAAAGTCGATGGTATCAGTACGAACAATCGTTGCGGCATCATCAATGTAACCGGATACTGTTAGTTTACCCGTCTGCAGAAGTTCTGCACCCATTAACTCTTCGCGGCGTGTGACCATGTCGGAGAGCTCCAAAAAGTCGCGGTTCATCTGTTGTACAGCCCGCTCATCTGGCGACATACCGCCAAATACCGCTTCCCCAGGCATGCGAGTTTGTAGCATGCTGATGTCAATTGGGGAAGATAGGTTGATAAAAGGTGGCGTATAAATTTTCGTTTCAAATCCATCTCGCTTGATATTAATTGGCATACTGCCTTCTGCAACAAGTGGTGCAACACGTTGGCGGTTTTTGTAGAAATCCACTAGAACATGCTTTGTATCGAAAGTCTCCTCTCCAGGGAAGAACATGTCCCGAAGGAACGTTGTAACTGGCATTCTTCGTTGAAACGATGGAAGCATGGTTTGTGGTTCGTAGATGCTAATGCCACCACCTGTAACAGTTGCGGCATTTTGCGGACTCATAAAACGTCCTGCGATGGCAGATTGTTTAATTTTCACGGTTGTTTACCCCCGATCAGTTTTGTAATGGATATTGACGGTGCGAAGCTCATCTTTGTGGTTGGCCACTGAATCGCCGGCCGCCACTTTCAGAGCGTCATATCGAAAAACACCCGTTTTATACGCTACTGCGTTTACATCAGCTCCGGTTGTGTCCACGTCCTCAGATAAAACCAATGACGCGATCTGACTTCCGTCTGTTGCTGCTTTATTTACCAACGCATACTTCCCGTTGGCGGTGATCTTGCCAAGTACCGATCCGCGTTTGAGCTTCCCTTGACCAGCAAGTAATGTCACAGATGTGGTCATTGCGGACACTTCCGTTCCCGCGAAAAAGGACTGATTATCCACCGTGCCAAATGTAGTAGAAATGTTTGCCATGGTTATTCCTCCTTATTTTTGTAGGCGCTGCATTGAATGCGCATGTGCGAGTTGCTGGAAGACTGCATTCACGTCTTTCAAGTTGTTCAAGTCATACTCTTTTTCCGTGTTTTGTTGTTGTGATTGAGCTGTCACACCAGGAGCTCCAGACGCTTGATTAGCTGCTACTGCCGCATTGAATATGCCGTTATTGATCATCTTGCCCTCTTGTATAGCTTTGAGAGCAAGATCAGCTGCTGTCATTGGGTTTTCCCCATACTTCGCTTCGTTGACTAAGGCAGGGTCGATGTTTGCGGCAATGGAGTCAATGGCGCGAAGACGTTCCCGCTCTTGTGCAGCTGCATCCTGCGTATTTTGTACCTGAGTCGGTGCGGGTGGTTGTGGCGCTGCTGCTGTATTTGACGCTGTCGGTGGTTGGGGATCGATTACTTGAGTTTGATTGGTTACTAACATACTGCTCGCTCCTTCCGTTTGGAACTTCATAATTTCATTTCGGACACGGTCTATCACCTGTTGGGGAATCATTTCGATGCCTGCATGCGCGACAGCACTGAGCTGATTCGAATCGTCAAACATGATTTCATCAATAAACCCTTTCGCCAATGCTTCTTGTGCCGTCATCCACGTTTCGCGGTTCATGAGGGTACTCAATTCGTTCTGAGACAACCCTGTTTTTAGTCGGTATGCATTCGCAATGGACTTATCGACCGCTTGGAGGAAATCTGCTGTGTGACGATGCTCCCACTTATCTCCCTGAGTCCGAGTCTTGGCGTTATGAATCATGAATTGTGCCGTTGGTGACATTCTGACCTTCTTTCCACCCATGGACGCGACAGAAGCAGCACTAGCTGCCACGCCAACGATTTGGACGTCAACACCAGCTGGATGGCTTTTCAACATGGTATAGATTTCACTGCCCGAATAAACATCACCACCGCCTGAGTTGATAATGACCTCAAGATCATCGCCGTTTGCTTCCGCAATAGCTTTCGATATTTTTCCTGGGCTTGTTGCATCCATTTCGAATAAGTCATAAATCCATTGATGGTCATTCGGTATGATTACGCCTCTAACTTCAATCCGTTTTGGCATTTTGTTTGTCACCTCCTTTCATGCCCGGAATATGTGCTTGTGGCAGGTCCCGACGTGCCTCCCACTCACGCGTCAGCACGTCAATATTGCTATCCCAGTCCATCCCTGTGAGCTCCGCCGTTTCCCGTTCGTGCGTGCTAAATCCGTTGTTGATTCGTTTCACGGCAGCATCTACTTCTTTCTCAGGGTCGATTTGACCGGGACTCGGTCCAATCCAAATGGCTTGGCCCCAAAGCTTTCGCATGACTGGATCGTTAAAGAATCCAGGTGCCTTAATACGTCCGGTTGCCACGGCTTCAAACAACCATGTTTCGTAGACCGGCTGACAGAAATCATGCGAGAACCAATCACGACGGTCCCGGAAGGATCTCCACGCTTGCAAGAGTGCAGCTCGACTCGCTGAATAGCTACTGTTGAACACAGAAAGCAGCACTTCATATGGCATGTCCAGCGCTGCGCCTGCTAACTGCGCCATGACCTTTGTAAACGAATCAAAGCCAGCATTCGGATGCGTCGGATCGCCAAAGGTCACTTCCTCACCTTCTGCCAGCATGTTGATGGTTCCTGGCCCCAACTCGTAACTGGAGAGCCGTTCCTCTGGTGACAGTTTCAATTGCTCACTTTCAGGAATGGGATTGGTAAACGGTAATTCGTTTTTTGCTCCTTCTTTTCGTGTAATAAAGGCAGCGAAAAAACTATTGATAATCGCCGCTGCAATCTCTGCCTCGGCATAACGGTCCATTTGTTTGACTTGCTCGATGACAGGTGCAAGATACGGTACACCGCGATATTGCTCTGCCCTCTCCGCATCCATCACAAAAAGCACGTTAGGTAATCCGGAAACCGAATTCTGTGCCTCAACGCGCGCCCATTGTGTTATATGTCCTTGTGGAATCGTACTATTCGGGTGTTTATTGCTTATCCAGTAAGCGATCACTTTACCATTCGGATCTGTCTCGATTCCATTTCGGATAGCACGACCATCTGATAGCTCCACATATTCGGAAAGCGAGAAGCCCTCAGTAGTAAGGATTGGGGAGTATCCTTGCGTATGATTCGGATTGTTGAGCCTGTCCCCTTCAATGAGGTGGAGCCGCATACGATAAGGATTTAGTCGCTCTGCGGCATCTGCATATTTCATAACAGCAAGGGAATCACCGTTCAGCAGCCATCCGGTCAACATGATCCGTTGTGCATCGTAGAAGTCATTCAGCCCGGTGTTATCGATCTTGGATGATGCCCAAAGATTAAATTCAAACTCTGTACGATCTTCCCACTCTTTCGCCTGTTCTGCCGTAATGCCAAGCAGCCGGTAATTGAGTTGACATTTGAGTGTGAGCCCCGAACCGACGATGTTTGACTGATTCTTCTTAATGGCCCCTGTAGCAAGACCGCCACCCATGTAAAGGTCACGGCTACGTTCCCGAAGCACAGCAAGGTTTTGCCCGATGTCCTCTTGCGGACTTTTACTATCGCTGTTCCAGCCTTTCATTGAGTTTTTTCTCCGACTGGCCCCGCTATTCGAATAACCACTATTCGTAGCCTTCCGAAGTGCCGATAGCTTTGCGCGATTCACTTCTCGCTTTAACGCCATGGTAGGCGAAAGCCATTCTATTGTTTTGTCTATGAACTTCACAAATTACTCACCCCCTTACAAATCTCGATAGATGACTCGGAATGCTTTTCGCTTTGATGGACTCTCACCCGTTGTTAATGCATTTTCCAGTTCGTTTTTCCGGTCTTGTAACTTCTCGATCTCATCTTTAATGAGTTTCAAGTCGCCGCGACGCAAATTCCTTGAGCCAATTCGGTATTCCTGTGCGCCTGTTAAAATAGCCGTTTCAGCCTCGTAGTATTTACTCAGGCGGTCTTTAACAATTTCTAATTCATCTTGTATCCTTTTCTGCTGCCGTGGATCATAAGCCATATCCTACACCCCCTCACCAAAGTTTTGAGCGCTTGACTAGCTGCTTTGCTTGCTGGCCTGATATCTGCTTTGCTGCAGCTGTATGTTTTACGGGAGGATCGGTTTCTCGCAAGCGTTTTTCGAGTGCTTCAAAGTCTGGTTTCAGCAAACGCAACGCTGCAAGACTATAGACCCGTAAATCCAGCGGCTCATTCCTCTTGTCTTTGGCGACATTTTCCCAAACCATGACCGTTTGGCCATTCTTTCTTCGAAACACTTGCCGCTCAGAAACAAGACCTTTGAAATAAATCTGATCATATCCGCGCTCTTCCTCAATCGGGAAATGAAAATAGTGCGGTCCTGGCTCTTGGATCAGCAAGCGCTGCATGATCGTCGTCTTTCCAGAATCCACACCAAGGAGGATTAGAGGGAGCTTGTATTTGTTGTTTTTGGAGACCTTTCGAATTAACTCAAGGCCTGAACCGCCTTCCCCTTTTATGGCGAAAACACGGCTTTGGAGTCTCTGCCCACAGTATTTATAGACTTCATCGGTGTAATGACCGCCTGAATCAACAAAGGTACACGCTACAATCAGTCCCGCACCATTGGCGAATTTCCAGACTCGTTCCCGCTTATCATCGAGCTCTCTCCATGTTTGCGGATTGTCTGGCTTTCCCCAGATAACTCCTTTTTCGATTCCCCAAGACTCTTCTTCTTTGCCCCAGCCGACAACTTCGTACTCTAATCGATCATTCTGGGTATCGACTGCCATTGTAAGGATGAGAACGCCGTTCGGTAGTTCTGCATCGTAGCTTTCTCGCCGTTCCAGGAGAATGTTTTCGTCCTGAATATCACCGCGATCCTCCCATGTTTCGCTTAATAACGTATTGACGAAAACCTGCATCTGCTCGGGATTTCCTTTTTTCAACTCTTCCTGTGCGATCAAAAAGGCATCGATCATTTCTTGCCAGCGTGTCCATGGAGACGCTAACGCGTTCATGTGGAATCCCTTTACTTTTCGTTCCGGGAATTCATGTATCCATTCACCTTTTCCGGCAATCTGCTGTTTCTTCCAATCGATTTCAGGGGAATCAAAGCCACAATGCAAGCAGCGCATCGATACGCTATCGAAAATGATCCGATTCCACTCCAAGGGTTGAAGTGCCTCACACTTCGGACATGGAAGATGCCATTCACCTTTCGAAGAGTTATTGTATAACTGCTCGATCCGCGAATGGCCCTTAATTGTCGGCGTAGAAGCAACTACAATTTTTCTATTGTGGAAAGTGGCCGTCCGTCTTCTTGCCAAGTCCAACGCGTCACCCTCAGAAGTCGCCTCGAAACGGTCTAATTCATCGACCAGCAATATCCTGATCGGACGGCTCGCCAGGGAAGCCGGGGAATTACTACCCACAATGGTGATATGACCGCCTGGGAATGATTTGTGCAAGATGGTATTTCCTGAATCTTTGGCTTTCGAATCAGCTACCTTTTTAGTCAGAACTGGCGTATCGCGTATCATTGTGCTTAGTCGATCTTTTGAAAAGCTTTTTCCCATATCTAGTGTGGGGACAACCAACATCATAGGAGACGGGTCCTGATCAATGTAATATCCGATGATGTTTTCTTGCGATAGCGTTTTTCCAACCTGTGATCCCATCATGAATACTACTTCTTCCACTTCTGGATCACTAACTGCATCCATCATGCCCTTTTGATATGGCGCCCGATCGCTTCTGTACTTCCCAGCCTCCGCTGCCGATTCAGGAGACAGATATCGGTAGGCATCTGCCCACTCAGTAATTGTCAAATCGGTAGGAGGAGAAACGATTTGGGCGATGGCCTGGTAAAGTCTACGATGTTTCTGGTTCATGCTCTTCACCAGTTGTTTCAACCGTACCCTTCTCGGCAAAGTAGGCGTAATGATCGGCCAGCTCTTGCAATGCTTCTTTGATCTCTTTTTGCAAAATCCCCACGATTACCGGCAGTTCTGTTTCATATTGGAGTAAAGGAGATACTTTCGATGGAATTGTGAGGCAACGTGCTTTGAATAGACCGACCATCCGCTCCAGGATCTTCACCACTTCATCCATCTGAATGAGCGACAATTCTTTTTCAGCCAGCTCCAATTCGGCAATTTTCCGCTTGGCGCGTTCATGTAGGGCTTTTTCATCGTTGTATATCACATCAGTGTTGTCACTCGAATGCTGCACGTATTTGATGTACCGCTGAACGTTGTCGGCTAGATCGTATTTTCCTCTGCTGATCTGTTCGAGGACACCCTCACGGGTAAGTGTATTTACCCATTTTGGGGTTTTTCCGATCACATCGGCCAGCTGCTGAGTACCCACAATCATATCCATGATTTCTCTCCTTTCTTTCGGAAGTAAAAAGGCAAATCGCTTCCTCTTCTTGACCCAAGGCAGATCGGGACAGTAGATGAAGCGATTTTTTCAGTAGTAGCAACGATCAGTGAATAGGAAGTGACTTTAAAATTTTGAGTCTAGCTGGATTTCGGGGCTCGATCGACCCGCATGGTATCAGACTGTCTGGAAGTACCTATTGACACGCCATTTTACTGATCTGACCAGGCTTCTCCAAGGCTTGCATTGACCCACCACTTCAATGGCTCCATGTTGCCAACCTCAGCTTGCTCCTTTGCCTTATGGAATTCCTCTATGATCGTCGTCCAACGTTTCCATGGTGAAGCTAACTCGTTGAGATGGAAACCACGAACCTTGAGAGTAACAGATTGAGCCATCCATTTGCCTTCCCCCTGCCGGGTCTTCCATGTTGATTCATCGAACTGCGAACCGCAGTATTTGCATGCCATGGTTGCATCTTCAACATGAATTCTTCCCCACTCTAATGGCTGGTGCTCGTCACAGTCTGGACAAGGCAGACACCATTGTTCTTTCGTAGAGTTTTCGTAAGCTCTCTCGATTCGGCTAGTGCTTCTAGCCGTTGGCGTAGAGACAAAAACCTTTTTCCGATCTCGGAAGGTTGTCGTTCTTTTTTCAGCCATACATAAAGGGTCACCCTCAGCCAAAATTGGGTAACGATCAATCTCATCTGCCAATAGAATTCGAATCGGCCGACTTGCTAAACTTGATGCTGAGTTTGCTCCAGTGATTGTGATATGACCACCATGGAATGTTTTATGAAGAACTGTGTTTCTGATGCCCTTATCGTCCATTTTGTCACTGAGCACCTGCGTATCACGCAATATGGGAGCAAGCCGATTCTCTGAGAATGCTCGAGCCATTTCCAATGTCGGCTGAACTACCATGATGGGGGCAGGATCATAGTCGATGTAATAGCCGATCGCATTTAGCAGCATCTCTGTCATGCCCATCATAGCAGATGACATCACGACTACTGACTCCACACTCTGATCGGTAATAGCATCTAGGATTTCACGTTGATAGGGGACGCGGTCAGTTCGCCATTGACCTGTTTCCCCTGATGATTCGGGGGACAATTTTCTGTAACGATCTGCCCATTCTGATAATTTCAGTCCGTTTATAACCACGATCATCACCTTCGTTTTTGAGTTATACCACGCAAAAAGCCATCCGATAGACCGGATGGCTCCCACGTTTCGCTATTCATATTTTTTCGATGTTATCATAGTAACACGGAACGATTGGCGCGGTAATAGCGTCTTTTTCTCACGCTTTTCTCACCCGAAAAGCTCAACCCCATCTACCCCAAAAATCAGCACTGACAAGGTTTTGGCCGCCTCATTAATGTTTCGATAAACTGTGCTGACGTCAATTTTTTCGCATTCGGCTATTTCCTCGGCTGTAAATTTTTCTTCGGAAATGTACATGTTTTCAATAATTCGATATCGTCGGAGGTCCTCTTGTTGCCCCGATTTTTCGCACGTTGCCTTATAGACAGTCACCATTCTTTGAACGAACCTGACCATGACCATCGTCCTTTGCGTACTTCGCTTGATTGACTCCAGTGCTAACTCCTTGGAGTGCAGGCTTTCTATGGCTTCGGCATAATCATGAGCTGTGACCTTTTCCTTGGCTCCTTCTACATGGCTCACAAACGACCGATAGTGTTTCAACAACAGCTTTGTATTCCGGAGCCGCCAGTCCCGTTTTTCTTTTTGCTGCTTCTGTTTCTCTTTTTCAAGAAACTCTATCGCTGCCTTAACCGCAGTTTCCGCAGACAGCTTGGTTACTTCTTCTGCTAGTCTTTGATTCAAGGCGACCACCTCCACTTTGCTGTTTATTTCAACGGGCTTTTGATTCTCTCGTGATGAGGTTTGTGGTTCTCCACCCAGAGCCGATCCGCTTTGAAATAGTTCCCGAAATCGTCCTGTTCAGGAAAACCTCCATTCGTCGCATCACGTCTGACATGCTTCGTATTGCATTCAGGGCAATAGACGGACAACTGCAATTCCTTCACGAACACTTTTTTTCGTTTCTGGCATTTTTGATTTTTGCAATAAACGTATGTTTGATAGTGCGGTACTCCATTGATGTTCCGAATAGCCGGATACTCCTTAGTTGGATCAATGAGTGATTCTTCAAGTGGTATGGTCATATGAGATTGGCTCTCTTTAGGAACAATTGGATTTTCCGATCCATCCACCCAGGCCGCGCCCTCCTTCACTTCCAACCCAAGAAGCGGCCCCAACTTTTCTCCAAGAGACTGAGACAAAGTATGTCCGCCATTAATGAGCGGTAGCTGTCGCAATCCCTTTACCTGCTTGTCCACTTCTTCGGAAGCTTCCGGCATCTCAAAGGGTACAAAGGGTATTGGGATACCTTTCGATTCAACAATAGGCTCCTCTTTATTTGGCGCTCCTGGATCAGAAAAAATCGGGCCGTAACTCATACTTTGCTGAATCGGCTTTGTGATTTCTTTCAGCTCGTATCCCAAGAACCCAAACATCCCTTGAATGATGTTTAACACCTGCAGGTTATTCGCTTTACTCAACTCAAGCTCTACGCGCTTTGATCCTTCGGAAACATACAGTTTTACACTCATCGTACAATCCCCCTATTTTCAAAAGTATTTATACTGCTCTTTGATCGCTGGTTACTTCCAACCCAAGGCTATACTTCTCATTGATGTGCTTGAGGTATCCTTCAAACTCGCCGTAGCTTGTGTCATAGATTTCCTGCGATGCAATCATTTCGAATTTCACCCGAGTGCCTTTCTTGGTAGGCTTGTACCATCTTATGGGCTTCATTTTTCCTTTCAACATGTCAAACCAAGCGAAAGCTTTCACACCCGCATATGCTGCTTCATCCTTTGCTAATTCGCTTGTCATGCCACTGTAGTTCTTTTCTCCACCTAGAACTCGGAAATTTGATATGCTCATCCAAAACACTCCCAAGAATAATTTTTGGAATAATTCGAGTTAATCTTGACAAAAGTCATTACAACCATTTCTCCTAAAAACCGAGAATTTTACAACCAGTTACCGATTTGTTAATTCAAAGTAGCTCTTTCAGTAACGCTCGCATCAGCTCAATTGTTCTGTCATTGTTAGACTTTTCATCGACATTCGGGATATACTGACGATTAGGTAATTTCATTTCCTGTTTCAGTTGGGTGAGCATTTCTCGGAGCTCATTCAACTGTTTTTTTGTTTCTGCATGTTCAGCGGCCAATTCGTCCATTCTGGCCATAACTTCTTCAAGCGAAACTTCTACAGGAGCTGCATCGCGTTTATTACCAGCGCCAGACGCCTCTAGTATTCCCCAGTTTTCTTTCATCCGTTTCAATTGCGTCCAACTCGAAAGTCCGTATTCCTTACGAATATGCGAATCGATTTTGCCTTGCTTGACCAATTTCAGGTAGACCTCTTTGGTCAAATCCTTCCTACTTTTCGTTGCAGCACCCATCGTATTCTTATCTCCCTTCACGAGACGTTCCATTTCTTCTGGAGAGAGCCGATAGGTAATAACCTCGCTCGGCTCCATAGCCTCTTCGTTATGTGGAAAACGGATATCACCACGTCTCCTGGTTCGTCCAACAATTCTCGCTTTGCTTACCATGACTGATTCAGCACAAGGCTACTGCAACATTTTTCATGTTTTTTAGTTTCCTAGACACGTTGACCTGGCTCATCCCTAGCTTTCGCCCAATCTCTTTTTGAGTGTATCCCTCCAAAGCAAGCAAGGTGATATCTGGCTCTTGACGGATCAGCTCCGTGAACAACCTTTTAGCTTCGACCTCTTCTTCCACCGAATCAAAGTTTGCGAGTAAATCCGCCAGTGATTCCTCTTCATTACCGACCCAATCCATGGAAATGACATCACCTGTCCGCTTCGCGGTCATTTGCATACGGATGGCTTTTCTTATCTCATTCTCAATCCATACTCCTGCATACGTCGTGAATTTAAAGCCCAGAGACGGATCAAACTTTCTTGCGGCTTGAATAAGTCCAATGCATCCAACTTGAAAAAGGTCATCGTAATCAAAGCCAGTAGGCGGATAATAATTTTTCAAGATATGGTGAACGAATGGCAAACTGTTCCGAACTAGCGTATCAATGTCGTCGCTCATTACAGCGTTCATTGTTTAATCCCCTTTCCCCCATGTGCATTATTCTCATACGCTTCTTCAAGCCAGTTAACGAGCATGAGCATTTGTTTAATGACCAGCGGATTGTCCCGATACTTCTTGCTGATAGCAGCGCTTGAGTCGGCCACCCATGCCCAGAACTGCTCGGTATGCATCCCATACATAACAGCAGCCTGGTTTGCCTGATTGATCCAGCCGACAACATCGTCGTAAAAGGCTTTGTAATCCATAGGCTATACCTCTTCGATGCGAATATAGATTCCCGGGAGTTTGGCCCAGAACTTCTCCGCGATCAAGCTGACCACTAGGGCATCATCCTTCCAGAATTTCAAATCAGTCATGCAGTCAAACAGTAGTTTCTGACTGTTGTCGATATCCGGTTTCGTAGCCTTGTACTCCCCGTCTTGTCGCTTGCCTGTGATCGGGAAACACCACTTGACGATCAACCTGACAGGTTTGGTATACATATGCTCTGGCGCTTGCCGCCCAAGGTGAGCCATCAACTTCGCCCTGGCTGCTTTCAATTCGGCAGGCTCATAAAATACTGGCTTGTCATTTATGATCGTGACCTGTTTCTGTTGATGGGTGACGGTCGGGGGATTTTTCATTGGCATAAAGAATTCAGTTGTCATTGTTTTGATCCTCTAGCATCTCTTCCCAGTCACTTACTGTCCCTCGCAAGTAGGCCGGAGCCTCTTCGCTGGAGAACAATGCCGTTCTGTCCAAAACAAATTTGACGATAAACTTGCCGTCGATCTTTACGCCGAATTGAAGTTTTCCGGCTTTATCAAAACAACGCATGAAATAATTTCCGAATTCGATCGTTTCGGGAGTTTCATTTTCCCAATATTTTTTCGTCATGATTTTTCTCTCCCTTTTCTCTCGCGCTTACGTAGTCAACGTGAGAGCAGGGGGCGCCGCAGAAACGGCAGCGGCGACCTTCTCTCTCACTACGTTTTACACTAGTAGATTAATCATTATTTTATTTATTACATCGCGCGTATATATATAGGGGTGCTTTTTTCCGCGCGGCGGCGACCATAAATTCATGGTGTTCGCCATCTTCTGCATTCGGCGGCGGCAATCATATTTTGATGGTCGTTGCCGCCGTGTTCTAATTTGGCGGCGGCGGCATTAATCATGATCTCCGCCGTTGTCTTTGACAATCACGCCGTCCTTTAAAACGTAACCGTACTTCTTGATCCAGTCCCTAACCGTCCGCTCAGAAACCTCTTTACCGGACTTCCCGAACCATTCCACGATGTCTTTGACAGTCGGAGGCTCACCAAAATTGCAATTGTTCACAGCATCCTCAAATTGTGCCTCTTTGCTACGCTGTTCTTTCTTGGCAGACGATTTCCGCTTATCGGTCGCCTTCTTCCATGCTGGCGCTTCCCCTTCTGGCTCGATGTCCTTCAAGCTGCCCACGTCATCGACTCGATGAATCGGATACTGGAACCACATGTTGACTGCATCGAATTTTGGATACTCGCGCAGCGTGCCCTCCACTCGCCATGCCGAACGTTTGCGGACACTGCGCACCGCTTGTTCAATGCTCTCTCTGGCTGCTTCCGCTTGTCTTGGAATGGCGCGTTTGGCGTGATCCTCCATCGCCCGGGCACTCAGTAAATCGTCCTGGGAGATATGCTCGTCCAAATAGTTCAGATTGAATTTTTCAAAGAGCTGCCTATATACGGCGCATACCGCCTTGTTTTCCTCTTGCTTGAGTAAAGCCTCGGTTACATCTAGCTCCACTAAGTCGATCAGCGCGTCTGGATCGCGGGCAAATACGCCGCTGCCACTGGCCCTGTCCATCGACTTTTTGCCGCCTTGTGACCCCTTTGAATGGTGGTGACAGTAGATGACGCTGGCACCAAGCTCCGTTGCGATCTTGTCAAACTGGTTTGTGAAATGCGCCATTTGGTCAGCGCTGTTTTCGTCGCCAGTCAGGACCTTGTAGATCGGGTCGATGATGACCGCGATGTAATTCTTCTTGGCAGCTCGCCGGATCAATTTGGGCGCCAGCTTGTCCATCGGTACGGATTTGCCGCGCAAATTCCAAATGTCGATCTTGTCAATGTTTAGGGGCTGCAACCCTAGTGCTTGGTAAACATTCTTGAAACGATCTAAGGCACTGGCGCTGTCTAGCTCCAGATTGACGTAAAGCACCTTGCCCTGCGTGCATTGCCATCCTAGCCACTTGATCCCCTCTGCGATGGCGATACTAAGCTGAATTTGCAAGAACGACTTACCAGCCTTGGACGGACCCGCCATCAGCATTTTATGGCCTTGCCGGAGCACACCTTCGATTAACGGTGGTGCCAATGGAGGCATGTTGTCCCAATAGCTCGCCAAACTCTCCGGGTCAGGAAGATCGTCGTTGATTCCCTCAATCCATTCATTCCATTCGGCCCAACTGCTTTTTCCAATGTGGGTGTCTACAATGAATTGCTTTTTCCCGTTCCTCTCAATGCCTGGCATTCGGGAAAGTCGAGATGGGTTACGGTTTTGATTGTCGATGCTAAGACCGTTCTTTTTGCACACGTTGTACAGGTAATCGACGCGCTTCCGATATTCGTCGTAGCTGACAGCATCGATGCGAACGATCGCGTGGAGGCTCTTCCCGCCGCTATATACGAGGACAGCGATTGGCAGCTCCAGCTCACGCATAATCGCGTGTTGCTTTTCAATATCCATCGTGTCGGACTCTACCAAGGCGTACCGAAATTCGGTCACATTGTCGTTCTTCACGCCCTTGCCGTCGAGCGGATTGAATCGTATCCAAGCCCCTGCTTCGGGATTATAGTCACCCAGCACTGACCCGATATCGCCATTGCTTTGATTCAGCAATTGAATCAGCTCGCCTGCCGTCCGGTCCCATGCCCCTTTGGTGGGCAGGTATTTTCCTTCATCGTTTTGCCATGTATCCACCACGTATCCGACATTTTCGGATGCCTCAAACAGTGTGGCCAGATACGTTGTGAGCTGTTGCACTGGATTCCACGAAGCAGGCTCGTGGATCTCCTTGCCCTCGATCCAGTTTTTATCGACCACTACATAATCGCCGGCAATCTCATCATCCCAGCCCAGCTCTCTGTCTTCTACGCCAGAACGCGGCAACCAGCCGTTGTCCTTCGCCATTTGCGTAATCGTCGCACCAGTAATTGGCTTACCACCTGTGCCTTCAAAGGTCGTCCACTTCTTAAAGCATTCTCCGGGATGGTAACGGCCCATGTCACGCTTGCTCCATTCATCCCAATCGCTGGCTGTATAGCCCTCATACTTGAGGGCCATGCCAACGTTTAACCATTCCTGATAGGTAAGATAGGCCGGGTCGATGTAAGCCAGCAGCGCAACGAGATCCAATCTATTTTCCATAGGCTTTACAACCCTTTCTGTCGTCTCACATAGACAATTGCAGCTGCCCTTCTTGCTGTTTGTATCTCTCGAACGCCAAGGAATTTCCTGATCCAGTACACATCTCCGGTAGATTCGCTCGGACCAATGCTTCTGCGAAAGGGGGCGGTACTGAATTGCCGCAGCGCGCTACCTGGGCACTTTTTGGGTATGATTTACCGTCTGCGTCCCGATCGATGATGTATGTGTCAGGAAAGCCTTGGGCGGCAAACAACTCATGTGGCTCCAGCATCCGCATACCGATGTCGACAATCTGATAGTCTTGCCCATGAATGGTCACCAGTCCAAATCGATCCCGAGTCGTTACTGTTCCAAGTGGTTCATCTGTCTTCTGCCCGACACTGCTGCCGTAGTAGGCCATCAAAAACGCTCTGACCTCCCCGAAGTGATTGCCGCCGGCTGTCACCGTCTGCAAAGGAACATCAACCCTCTGTCCGGTATTGGTCCCGCGCATCTTGACCAAATGGCTTGTTACAAGCGCGGACTTACCGCCTCCTCCTGCTGTTATCGTAGCTGCTGGAGCATCTGCGGCATGTCCAACTGATTGTCCGAATTGGCGTGATAGAAAAGCTGTTACCATTCCCATTGCGTGAGCTGCTCCAGCAGGACGTTTACTTCCCGCACCAGAAGTTACAGTGTGTAATGGCTCGTTGACATCATGGCCAGTAGCTCCAGTCCGGAACTTGGTAATATGGGGAACAGCGATTAATTCAGCGGTCGCAAGTCCGAATTTGTTACCACCTGCTGTAACTGTTCCGATTGGCTTTTCAAGATCAAGAACGCGCGGCTGCTGTCCCTCCCTTTCTCCGTAGCCCATCTGGATGAGTGCTGGACTAATTAGCATATGGTGACCGCCCGTGGTGACTGTTCTGAGAGGTTCATCTACCGAACTTCCTGGGTGCCCTGATGTATTGACCCCCAATACTGGCGTCACGAGTAGATGTTCAGCTTTTGTTATGATTGTCGTTAGAGGTTCTTCCACTTCATACTGCAATCGATCACCGCCAAATCCGGTCTGCCCGATCCGAGCAATGTAAGGAGTGACAATACCCCACCCATTTTTTGCTGTTATGGTCTGCATCGGCTCGCTGATCTGTTGCCCACGGAATTGCTCTCCTTGATGATTGACCTTTACGATAAAGGGATTCGGATTATCGATCACAAAACGCTGGATTCCTCGTGCGATCCGACGCAACGTATTCTCTGCCAGAGGCTTCTTCCGTTCAAAAATGGACGGGCATGGCAACGACCAATCAATGATCTCCGCTGCGGTCCGCCAGGGCAGTAGCTTTCCAGATTTGACTTCTGCACTCTCTGGATCTCCGTGAGTCGGTTCCGGCCATACAATCGGGCGTCCATCGCACCGAGCAATCAGAAAGAAGCGTTTCCTAATCGTTGGCGCGCCGTAGTCGCATGCCCGCAACTCTCTGTGGTCAACCTGGTATCCTTGACGTTTTAGCGCATTGATGAAAGCATTGAACTCGCGGCCTTTGTTTTTCGGGTCTGGCATACCGTCTTTTAACAACGGCCCCCACGTCTTAAACTCTTCAACGTTCTCCAGCATGATTACCCGGGGTCTTACCGTTGCCGCCCAACGTAGGGCCACCCATGCCAAACCTCGGATTCCTTTCTCTTTCGGCTTACCGCCCTTTGCTTTACTGAAATGCTTACAGTCTGGACTCAACCAACAAAGCCCCACAGGGCGCCCCCGTGTAACTTCACGTGGGTCAACGTCCCAAACTGACTCGCAGTAATGTTCTGTCTCAGGGTGGTTTGCCAGATGCATGGCAATGGCTGCTGGATCATGATTGATTGCTATATCTACAGAGCGTCCGAACGCAAGTTCCATGCCCACACTTGCCCCGCCGCCACCCGCGAAATTATCAACTGCAATTTCCTGCATCCTATTACTCCCCCATCACTGAATCGAACGCCTTTTTATTCCGGGTATTGCTTCGGTGTACCCGGCTAGCTCTAGCCGTATGCCTTTGTAGAACTGAACCCTATAATTCATAGCGTTTATTGCACATTGAAAAATCTATTTTTCTTAACCCAGTCCAATCCATCAGGAGTATTGAAAAACTCCTCCGCCTTTTTGCAATGATCGATACGCTTTACGTAGCCCATTTTCTGCAATTCATTAACACTGACATAACCGAAGAATCTATCATCTTTATCATGAATCTCGTAAATCTTTCTTGGCCCAATAGTCGCCCAGGCTGCTATGGTCAGATTTAGCAAAGGCTTATCATTTTCATCCACTTCAATACTCCATCCGCATTTGCAACTGCGTTTGAAAATATCGTCTTCAATGAGCAAAGTCCCTTCACCATTACCAACTTTGTCGTTACCGCATTCCTTACAATTTGCATACTTGCGCATCAATTGAACAGATTTAAGAGCGTTCATATTATCCTCCTCTTGTCTACTCCCCACGGTACTCTTTGGGATTTATGCCGTCCGGCAAACGCCATCCATTAGCTGCGATACGATCGATCAGACGCTTTGCATTGTCGAATGACCAAGTGCCAACATGCTCGAATCCTCGTTGCTCCAGGAACCGGATTTGCTTCGGCGTGGTCAACCCTTCCTCACGCCGTTTGTCCAAGCGCTCCAGCAGCTTCGTAGCTTTACCGGCGTTATGGATGTCATCTGGCAAAATGCCCAACTTCTCCAGCGTCTTGATTTGCTGATCACTCGGCGGTGCCATTTCCCAGCCAAACGATGGAACATAACTAGCTAGATCCTCCGCTTGGATACTCATTTCAAATTGCAATGGATCGACCAGTTTGCGCTTCCGTTTCTTCATTTCTTCAAGTTGCTTGGCGAGAGCTTCCTCACGCTGCGCAATCACATCTTCCACAGCTTGCTTTTCGACATCTTCCAGATCGAGCGCAATTCCGGCTTCCTCAATCTGTTTGGTCATGGCCTTGGCGATTTCCTCATTCTCAGCAATTAAATGCGCTGGATGGCAGAGCTCGTGCCGCTCGGTATGCCACAGGAAATCCAACAACAATAAATCAGTTTTTCCAGGATGTAGTCGGGTACCGCGCCCGACCATCTGGCTGTATAAGCTGCGAACTTTTGTTGGCCGCAAGACAACGACACAATCAACGCTTGGGCAGTCCCAGCCCTCTGTTAGCAGCATGGAGTTGCATAGGACGTTATATTTGTCCCGATCAAAGTCTTCCAAAATTTGCGCTCGATCTTGTGAATCGCCGTTTACCTCTGCAGCCTTGAATCCAAACGAATTCAAAATATTGGCAAATTTTTGACTTGTTTTCACCAACGGAAGGAATACCACAATTTTTCTGTCCTGCGCCACTCGCCACATTTCCGCCGCTATCGATTCCAGATACGGGTCCAGGGCTGTTCCCAAGTCGCTTGATTTGAAGTCACCAGCCTGCTGACCAACTGCTGTTAAGTCCAGTTGTAAAGGGATAGTCATAGCCTTGATCGGGCTGAGATACCCACCCTTGATAGCCTTCGGCAGCGTGTATTCATAGGCCAAGCTCTGGAAATAGCTTCCGAGATTGCGCATGTCTCCACGGTCCGGTGTAGCAGTCACGCCTAAGACATTTGCTGAATCGAAATATTTCAGAACACGTTGATAGCTCTCTGATAAGCAATGATGTGCTTCGTCAATGATGATCGAGTCGAAGAATTGACGATCAAACTTTTCCAGGCGCTTTTCACGCATCATTGTTTGCACGCTGCCAACCACAACACGGAACCAACTTCCGACTGACGTTTCCTCGGCTTGTTCCCTAGCACATTTCAGACCAGTAGATTTTTCAAGCTTGTCAGCTGCCTGATCTAGCAGCTCGCCTCGGTGGGCCAGGACGAGCACGCGCTCGCCCAGCCTTACCCGATCTTCGATGACCTTCGAAAACACGATTGTCTTGCCGCAACCAGTCGGAAGGACCAAAAGCGTTCTTTTCACGCCGTTTTCCCATTCAGATTGAATGGAATCCCGCGCCTCCTGTTGGTAAGGTCGTAAATTCATCGTTTCATTACCTCCACGTTCCCGCCAGAAATACGGTGCTGCGGCCCAACCATCGACGTCGGAATTAAGTTCCCACGGCATACCGGGCATTTCCCATCTGGCGTGTCATGTTCCCACTTTAGTCCGCACCCTGGTAAATCCCGCCACTTTTTGAAAAGCCCATATGCAGGCTTACCAATGCAAGTAAAGCGTTCGTCTTGAATCAATACTGTTTCAGACATACGCCCCTCCTAAAACTGGCCAGGAGTAAATCCGCCACCTTGCTGCTGTCCGCCTGTCGGAAACGGTGCTTGATACTGCTGTTGTTGTTGCTGATATTGTTGTTGCTGTTGATACTGATTTTGTTGCTGGTATTGCGGTTGCGTTGGCTGTTGTTGCTGCTGTCCGAATACCTCCTCATATGGATAAAAGGACTTTACCTGGTTATTAGTCCGCTCCTCGCCTTTGCTATTTTTGAATCGATTGATCTCCAATTTCAGTCGGCCTTTAGAGCCTACAACCGCGTTCCAGTTCATACGTAGCTTTTCGCCCTTCTTCTTTTGGCCGATACCGGCAAAGAAATTGGACAACAACCCTTCGGTTTTCGTATGCAAGAACAAATTATGGAATACAACAACGTCACCATGTTCGGGAGAATGGATCTTTAGTTCCAGTTTCGCCTGATTGCATGGCGGCATTTTCTCGCTGCCCCCGAACCGACCGCGCTCAAATTTCGTAACTGTAAAGTTGTAATCACCGTCAGGCAGGACAATAAATTCCCCGCCGTCCTTCTGAATCTCGTCATCCCATCCAAGTTCTCTATCCATTTGGGTCATGTGTAATTCCTCCCGCTGTTAATTAAATGGCAAATCATTTCTGGTATCTTGAATCATTTGGAGTACTTGCTGCCACGCACCCACAAGAACGCCTTCAACAAAACCAAGATCATAATTCGCAATCGGTGTATCCATCGGATAGTATCCTCTTTTGCTCACCACGATCTGAATCTCGTTTTCTGACACCTGATGTTGAACCATCAGGTCGCGCAATGAAGGTGGAATATTACTAGGGATGTGCGGTTTCAATGCATCCTCGGCAGAAGGTTGTTGCTCCTGTGCCATCTGCTGCTCCCCGGTCATCTGGCCCCAAGCTTGCTGCTGTTTCTGTTCATCTAAAATAGCGTTCCGTAAACCATTTACAAGGTCATACTCTATTTCCTTGGCACTACGCTGTACTGGTTGAGGTGGTGTACTTGTTGTAACTTTTGTGGAACCATTGAAGATGTGGGCAATATAGGAGTAGTCCAGTGGGAATTCGTCCGGTAGCCCGTGACGGTTTTTCGCATCCCACGCTGGATGATGCGTGGCATAGACCGTGCGTGCTCCGCCTTGCCCCTTGTTCTTCTTGCCCTCCTTGTCCGTAGCAACAGAGAACGTTTTGTAATTAATGAACAGGACCATATCAGCCCATTCCTTGACGAGTGCTGCCGTTCTCGAACCAGTTTTTGGTCCAAGCTTGAGCTGGTAACGGTCATAAGCTCCCATCTCGTCCGGCTGCTCAAACTTGATGATCTGTGAGTGAGCAGTCAGCACGACATGAATACCGGCTTCGATTACGTCGCTGAGAAGGTTCAAAAAGCGACCTAATTCCTCCGCTACGTAGATGTAACCTTTGCCATAGCCGAAGTCCTCAACGCCATTCTTCTGATGCTTGGCACAAATGCATTCCACGCACAGCATTTCGGCCCAATCGACCGTATCGATTATGAGCGTTTCATATCTCCCAATTTGTGTCATAACCCATCTAACTTGTTGGTTGATCATCTCCCAGCTTGACGGCTTGGGCAGACGGTTAACATCAAGTTCCGTCGTCGATCCTTCTGTATCAATGAAGATGGGCTTTGGGAACATGGCCGCCAGTGAGGATTTCCCGATACCCTCCGGCCCATAAATTACCACCTTCTTGGCCTTTTCTACCTTTCCACTGATGACTTGCATTAAAATTCACCTGCTTTCCATGTTGGGGCCGGATCGATCGCTCCTGGCTGCTGTTGCAACTGAACGCCTTCCTGCCCTGCAACGTACCCGTCTTCGATGATGATCGAGCACTCATCGCCAGTGCTGACGCGTGTTGCAATTGCCTGCAGCCCTTCCTGCTCCAGCCAACGACCGAATTCGTTCAAAGTCTCCAGATCCATTTGCTCAAGCTTGTCCAACAAGATAAATCCGCAATTTGGCTTGAGCCTGCGTACAATCGCGGTGGCTACCCTCAATTGCTCAGCGCCGCTCATGTTGTCCCACTTCTGCCCGTTATAGGTCAGCTCTCCATCCTCAACGGACAGCCCAGGCAGCGGCAAATTCGCATTCGTCAACAAGTCTGTCTTTTGCTGACGGATCGCTGTGATATTGCCTGTCAATGCCTCGTATTGTACGCGGTAGTCGTTTGCATCCGTTTCGGCCTTGTCCTTGTCCAGGTTAGCTCTGACCTTGCGGTTGATCTCGTCGATTTGCTGAATATTGGCTTCCAATTCCGCGGTCGATTCGTCGCGTAGGTCAAGCGCGTCTTTTCGGGCAATCGCCAAATCTTCGCCTATTTTCATATACTCTTCCTTGAGCTTTAGCAATTCTGTTTCCAATCGCGCAATTTCTTTTCCCTTTGCCTCGCGCTCTGTTTCTAAGTAATTCAATTGTTGCCGCTTGCGCTGATTCTCGCCGTTTCGGGCAAGAATTTCTTGTTGCTGGCGGATCAGCTCGGACGCAGAAATCGGTTCTTTCGGTGCGTCTGGAAAATACGGTTGTTCCTTGGCAAATTTGGCTTTCTGATCAGCAATCTGACCGATGGTATGGCGCTGGTTGTAAATTTCCTTTTCCTTGGTTTCCAGCTCATGAAGCTTGTCACCAACACCGATAATGCGGAGCAGGATATTTGCCTTTTCCTTGCTCGTGGAATTCATGAATTTCGGTAAATCGATTGCCAGCTCTTCGACAAAACTATCAAGCAGCTGCTGACCGCCTTTCTGGCCGTTCGGATCGATGACTTTTAAGTCGGAGTTTTTACCTTTACGCTCAACGATCAGACCATTGGACAGGACGAGATGGAGATATGGAGGAACAACCGACCCTTCACGGTCGGGCTGGGAAGGGCGATACTTATTACCGCCCAATGCCCAAGCAATGGAATCCAACACGCTCGTCTTACCTTGACCGTTCTTCCCACCAACCACCGTCAATTCCGAGCTTGTCGGCTCGATTTTGACTGCCTTGACACGCTTGACGTTTTCGATTTCGAGCTTGCTAATTTTTATCATGGCTTCCTCCTCGATTTCTCTCGGTTATGTTTGAGGATTGATTCAATATTTTCTGTCATGGTAATAATGATTTGCCCGTCATTTGCCTTCACTTTGCACCAATCCCGGGCAATCCCCCATGTATCGGTTACGATGCCTATTTCGCCGGACTTCATCTTGACTTCATCGCCCTTCATACAAAGCAATGTTCTTCCCTCCTGGCGTCATCTGTGGTAGCATGAAGCCAACCATAGTTGTACTTAGGACTCCGTTGCAGCGGAGTCCTTTTCTGTTTGGATAACTAAGCGATAATAGTAACTTTCCCACTGTTGATTTCTTCCTCAAGCGCACCTTGCAGATACTCCTTGATTCTGGCAATCGCAGTCAGTTCCCATGCTCCCCCATCTGCTTCAAACAGAGCAGCGGATGGCCCAGACTTCATGCGGAAAACGAATTCGCTTTCGGGCTGCTCGATTTCTACAAATGTCCGGAACGGCTTCAAAGAAACTGGATTAGGAACAACGATATTTTCGACCGTTGCTACGCCCGTCTTTGCTGTCACCTGTTGTGAAACTCCGTCATCCCCGACATTGGATACCGTCTCTTCCTTTAAGTTGCCAATTACTTTTAGCACGATGGCCCGAGCATCATTAGGAACAAAGCAACTTTGCAAAAGAATATTGAAAGATTCCGCATCCATAAATTGTCCGAAAGTTATCCTAGGAAGGAGTGCTTTTGCCTGAATCAAATGATTTCTGTTGAAATCCTGGTTGTAAGAACTGAAAACATCGACCATTGTTGGACTAGCTACATGGACAAGGACTGGAGGCTGGTCATCAAAGTTGTGAATCAAATAATCAACAAGTCCTGACAGATTCCGAACAACTAATGCTTCTGGTGTTGGATTCTTTATCAAGTGAATTGGTTGAGAAGCGAACTCTTGACCTGTTCGAGTAGTAAAAACTTCTGTATTACCAAGACCAATCAAATATTGCAAGGCTTCTTTTAACACAAATATCCCTCCCGATTATTTGAATTGCACAACTTTGTTACCCTTGTCGTCTGCAACATCGCCTTCTTCCGTGATGTACGTTTGACCAACTGCCCCTGATTTCAATTCGGCAGCCTCAACCTTCCCCTGTCTGTCACGTCCCATGATGATTTTGGTTTGTACGCCTTTTGATGGAGCAAGTGAAGCTTTCGTGTTGATATCAACCATAGCCAGTTCACGGTTATCATCTGCTTTGAGCGTGATTGTCATGGTGATGGTTCGCGCTTTCTTTGGGTCTGTATTCGGATCAGCAATGTTTTCCAAAACCCTTTGCGCCTCCATGTTGAATTTTTCTGTGAGAGCACCATTCGCAAAATCGTCCAATTTGAACATTCTTTCTCCTCCTTTCTCTTTTTTGCGAGGCCGCCAGCAGCCCAACCTCTCTGCCAGCCGTACAGCTCCTCTGACTGATCCCGATGGCCCCGCTATGTATTACTTGGAGGTTCGAACCTCCGTGCAACCGACAAATTCCTATCAGCTGCACGCAGGGCCGAAGCCCGCGTTGGCTCAATTTATGTTCCTTTCCTCACACGTCCACGTCCCTTTCCTCTTATTGCCTTATGGCAAGCATCTGCTATTTGAGAGGCCATTTTCATTACGAATGAAAGCCGCGTGTTTTGAAGGACAAAATATTCCATGAATCCTCCGACATTAACGATTCCGTATATGTGTGCGTCACCGACAGTTGGTAGCTCCTTCCCTACACCTTCACCTGGTTTCAGGGCACCGCAGGCTACTTCAATATCGCCCACATTTTTGAAATCCCCAAGGCTTGCATCTACTGCAATAACAAAATGGTTCGGATAGTTCTTCTCGATTTGAGTAAGTGTTTCGGCAATATTCATTGCATGCACAGGCTCGTCCAGTGTTCCCAACACGTCAAATTTGAGTTTTTTCAATGCAGTACCAACCAGCGGACCAAGAGAATCACCTGTTGATCTATCTGTACCAACGCACACGAACAAAACTTTTTTCCCTTTGGGGATAAGTCGCTTAATTTTTGTTGCGAGCTTTAACTGTCGTTTTATAGGCATCCTTTGCACACCAACTTTCCACTCTTATGAGGATGAACGTTTTCAACACTCCCACACAAAGCGCAACCAGGGACATACTTCTGGAGAATGATTTGGTTATTGTTCACGAAGACTTCCATTGGAGTACCTTCCGGAAGATCAAGAGTGTTGCGAAGCTCCTTTGGCAAAACAACTCGTCCTAAATGATCGATCTTTCTTACAATTCCTGTTGATTTCATGTCCTTATCCCCCTGTATTTTCAGTTAGATTCAAGATCATAGCGTGCATTCCAACGATCTATATACACCTGGTACATTCCGTTTTTTCTCAGTTGATTAACCGTGGTTCTAATCGTGTGTTCCGTTCTTCCTAATGCAAAGGAAAGTGATCTTGTTGCATCTGTTTCATAGAACTTGCAGAGGTATTCCAGCTCATCTTCTTCAAATGGTGCTTTATGATTAAAGTGAAATTCCGGGTGGTATTGCATTCGGCCGTATGAATCATAAGCAATTCCGTCTTCGATGACGACGGCTGTAGCAGCTCGTGTCATAGTGCTTGTCCACCTCCAAGAAACTGTGGTAGGATAGGACTATTCAAATTTGTTTGAGTGTTGAATTGGTCACTGTTACGAGCAGTGGCCATTTCCTTTTCCAGCTCGTTTACTTCATTCACGATCCACCAGTCCCATGTGCCGTCAGCTGGCTGATGTCGCAAGGAACGGTAGATGCTCCACAGCTTTGCTATTCGCGTAATCGCAGAATCAAAGTCGTACTTCACAGCCTTTCACTCCCCCATATTCCATTCAAAATTCCGAGGATTACGAATTCTGTTCTCGTACCCCTCCATTGTCCAACCATTCATCTAAAGCACTTTTCTTGAATCTGATAGTGGGTTTTCTTGAGTTAAGTTGGCCCAAACGTGAAGCCTTTAACGAGCCTTCTCTGACCATGGTGTAGATTGTGTACATGGATACTCCCAGATACTCCGCAGCATCATTTACCGTTAACCACTGATCGGGCTTTTGAGAATTACCACCAAGCCTTTCCAAAAGTCTAGGAATGAGTTTCTCAATTAGTCGTTCATCCTGTGCGATTTGATCAACCAACGCTTCCAAAAAATCGACGCTTTTTTGATCTGCCATTTCTCTTTTCACCTCCCAGCAAATTAAGCATTCATTTGACGATCCCATCTGTCCCTGTAGTAATCGAACAGCGCCTTCTTTTTGAGATACGCAATCCTGTACTCCAGTGACTTTTCTAAGCGGCCTAGGGCAAGTGACAAAGATTTGAGAGTATCTGTTTCGTAGAATTTGCAAAGATAGGCTGTCTCTTCATCCGTGAATCTCTTGCCTTGGTTTGGATGGAATTCAGGATGATAGATCATCCTCCCCCGCTCGTCATACTGAACCTCATTTTTCCTACTTAACTCGCCTTTTTTGTTGTTTTTTTTTACGTTTTTGTGTGGTGCATACAACACCATCATCAAAAAAAATTTCTCGTATATCGCGATTGAAGTAGGTGCAGATTCTTAACATCAGTTTTCCACTGGGAACCGCGCCATTCTCTATCGCACTGATCCGATCTCTTGATGTGCCAAGCTCCTCTGCCAGTTTCGCTTGGGAAAGATTATATTCTGGAAGACTACGTAGAGACTTAATGGTATTTTTCATTGAGACATTCACCCCCTGGGGCGTTGCTTAGATGCAACATTATGTAGATTGAACTCGACATGTTGTGGTGTTTATACGTCAGATTGTATGGTGAACAACACAAAACGTCAATAGTTTTTTTATATTTCTCCGTAAAAGAACAAATGATCTCTTCCTATTTTGTCGTGTATATACTACAATTTGTAGTGTCTACACTACAAAGATGAGGTGTAAATATCCAATGCAAAACGAACTTGGTAGAACCCTTGAAGCCTTGAGAAAAGAGAAAAGACTCTCTTTGAGAGAAGTTGCTGAGATGACTGGATTAAACTTTACATACATCCGTGATTTAGAGCTAAATAAGAATCGGAGCACAAAACAACCAGTAAACCCAACTGCCGAAACTCTTCAAAAGCTTGCAGCTGCTTATGACTATCCACTAGAAAATCTATTGAAGTTGGCCGGACAGGTAGAAGTAGCAAATGCCTTCGAAAAAATTCTCAATGACCCAGATGTAAGCGAAAAGAAGAAAGAGGCTGTTCGTATCCTGATGGCAATGGAGGACAATGACGAAAGCCTGGATCGTGTAATCGGAATATTGAATGCCCTGAAATAAGAACGACCAATCTCAACGGAGAGACTGGTCGTTCTTTCTTTTATTTGGAATTTCTTTCGAAACGATGTCTTCAATATTTTGGAGAGCTTCACTATGGTCCTCTTTCAAAAGATTATGTAACTTTCCTACCAGTTCTGGAGTCCATTTTGTTGACTTAACAGTGATCACGCACTTCTCCCCCTTGAATCGAACGTAAGTTCTTATTTATTGTATGAGTATCTTGTACATTTTGCAACTGTTTCCAGCCCTATAACAAAAAAAGAACGACAGGCTTATATGCCTACCGTTATTTTATACCAATCAAATTCTTTTTTCTGTAAAGTGCAACAACTTTTTTCTCCAAAATTTGTAAGCCACTTTACATTAATGGTTTAGAATTACCAACCGTCAGGGGGGCCTCCAAGCGGAGAAACTCCCCAAGTCGTTGGCTCGGAATCTCCAGTTTGGATCACTTTTGTTTCTGGAGCTATCCCCCAGCCATCTGGTGGTCCGGCCAGAGATACCTCGTTCGCAGTGAATAATCCGATTAACAACGCAAGACTCGGGATGAAGATAAGCTTTTTCTTCATGAACAAACCTCCTACAACGTGATACCTATATTCTAACTGACAATAATGCTCTTTCTAGGACAAAATTCTTAGTAAGCAACAATTCATCTTTCAAATGACTTTTCTCAAGCTCCTGCAGAATATTATCGACTTCTCTTGTTACATACTCCCCAGTCTCAACAGCCTTTAGCATCACTTTGTTACGACGTAATAACATATCTTCATCATCGTAATGTCGCCAGTCACTCTTTCTTGCTAACTTGAGAATTTCGTCGCATTCCTTGATTTTGACTCTAGCACTTTCAAGGTTCCCTAATCTAATCTCCATCATGATGATATCGTTAAGGGAATGTGTCCGCTCGGGGTCATTCTTCCCAAGTCGTTTGAAAGCAGATTCCCAATAGATTTGTGCATCTTCATATCTTCCTGTCATATAGTAGAGGCGTGCAAGACCTGCATTGATAAATTTGAGAAAATCACTGGTTGGTTCCAGAATCTCCAAACATTTTAGCTCACATTCTAATGCTTCATCGTAATTGAATTTTTGCAAACAAATCATTGCGTGCTTGTGGTAGATAAAGTGAGTATGTTTATAAACCTCTCCATTCATTACTTCGATGGCTTTAGACATCTTCTTGTAAGCCTTGTGTTCATCGCCTGTATAGTAATAAGCATTTGCTTGGTGTCCCAGCATATAAGATAGTTTTCTGTTGTCCAGATAAACTTTGTCTTTAATTGCCTCGGTTATAGTAATGAATGCTTCGTAATTTTTGGATGAGCCAGATATTGCATAAAGCTCGTCTGTCAGCTCGATAAAAAGGTCGGGATCTGGACCAAGATTCTCAGCTATTCTGATTAACCAGCTGCTTTTCTTCGGGTTAACCTTTTTCTTAATCTTCATGTCCCACATCACAATTTGAAACATGGCGGGAAACATAGTTTCAAAATCATTCGTCTTCAACGATCCGCGAATTACCTTCTTCATGATCTGCTTGGCGACTGAATAATCTACCTCTGCTACGAAATTTGCAAGAGCTATTAGCTCTCGTTTGTCATCTTGAATAGCGGCATATGCCTTGACGATCTCTACCGATTCAAATAGTCGAAACACATGCTCTACGAACCTAACCTTTGGGACGTTCTGTCCTCTCTCGGTATTTGCAATAGTTTGCCGCGAAACGTCCAATACTTCTGCTAAATCTTCCTGGCTCCACTTCTTTGTGTGCCGTAGCTCGCGCAATAGTTCCCCGAAATATTTTCTTTTGTTTGGCATTTATTACTTCTCTCCTTTGAGAAGCAAAAGCCTTACACCAATTTTATGATGGCAGGATTTAAGTAAAACACCGAATTTGTACCACTTGTTGTATAATAATGTTTAAGTCAATGGAAAGTGGCTCCGGCCCGCCACCAAGGGTGTGTCTTGGTGGTAAAGAGTTTGCATAGCTACCAACTATGCAGACCCCGTTGGCTTTTTGCTTTTACCTATTTTAGATTGATTCTTAACAAAAGTAAATTTTACCCAAATAGTATAGCATTTTCCTTAACAAAATTTTATAGTATCGGCAAACTTTTTTAAAAATTACATCCACATCGCTGCGTGCTCCTCGACTCTTTTCTCTTCGATCCGCTTCATCGTCCCGTAGAAACATTTTAGGAATCGATCAAGCTCCCACTCATTTTTATCCCTCTTGTACTCGTTCTTGGTGTATTCCCAAGCGTCTGTAGCAACTGGCAATACGTTTTCGTTACGGGTCCATCCTGTAACGTTTTTAAACATCACCACCTTGCTCCAGAACTGTTTGATCACTCGTCCACATGAAAATCCTTGCTGGATCAACTTAGCGAAATCTTTCGGGATGTAAGAGGGAATTACTAAGCTGTCTTTCGCGAGGTGCGTTCCGTTTACGTTATTTTTCTTAGTTTCTTTTGGTCTTTTTGGAGTATTAAAAACCCCTGTATTAGTATCCTGTTTGGGAGCCTCAACCTTTGATTTCTCAGGCGTTTTGGGCTTGTCCAACCCCGTCACTTCAACCCCGTCATTCAGGGGTAAAAAATAGTAAATGTTCGCCCCTTGGAGTCCCGTTTTTCTGGATGTTGTCACTCGTTTTATGATCCCTACCTGATCCAACTTTCTAATCGCTCTTTCCACGCTTGCCCGGCTTACTTTTGTTAAAGTAATGATTGTTTCAATTTTTAGATACGCGACTCCATAAATCTTCTTGGAACGCATTCTAATTGCATCAAGAACTTTCAATGTCGCAGGAGTTAGTTTTTCTTGCAGACTACCCAAGTGTTGATTGATTGTGGATATTAAGTCTTCTCGTGACGTAAAACGGCTATACTTTTCCATTGTTTCCAGAGTATAAGCATTAATGTGAATCGCCTCCATCAGCACGTTTTTAGGTATTAAAAAATCACTTTGATGTAGTTATATTACCTACTCTTTCACACTAATGTCAACAAAAAAATCACATATGCGTATTTTTCATTTGCTTCACAGCACTTTTAAGGATATACTTACTTCGAAAGGGAGGGGTTTTGTTTGGGATTCACTTACAAACCTTTATGGAAGTTGTTAATTGATAGAGGGATGAAAAAGAAAGATTTAAAAGAACAGATTGCGCTTCATTCAACAACAATTGCAAAGATGGGTAGAGACGAGTTTGTCGCAATGGAAGTGCTCGATAAAATCTGCAATCACTTTAATTGCCGCATTGAAGACATCATTGAACACATTCCAGATGAAGAATAGGAGGGAATAGGAATGGCATCTTATCAGAAGCGTGGAGAAAACTCCTATCTCCTGGTAGTGGAAGCAGGATATGATGCAAAAGGTAAACGGATCAAACGTACGAGGACACTAAGAATTACTGAGAAGTTCACACCAAAGAAGTTAAAAGAACATCTGGAATTGGAACTGGCGAAATTCAAAATGGAAGTCGAGGCTGGGGAGTTCATTTCACCTGAGAAAATGACTTTCGGGACCTTTGTTGACCAATGGTACAAAAATTTTGCATCAAAAGAACTTGGTCCAAAAACGCGAGACATTTATATGGGCTACCTTAAAAGACGCATTCTTCCTGTTTTTGGGCATATGCGGTTAGATCAAATAAAACCGTTTCATATTGTGAGGTTCATTTCTGAATTAGGTGATCCGGGTAGCCGGCAAGATGGGCAGGAAGGATGTTTAGCGCCAGGAACAATTAGATATATTCATCGTGTTATCAAAAATATTTTACAGCGGGCAGAGGAATGGAAAGTCATAAAAAAGAATCCAGCGTCCGATATTAAGAAGCCCAAAGAATCGTATAAAGATGTTGAGGTGTACGATGAAAAAGATGTTGCCGTTCTCTTTGAAGCTCTGGAAAAGGAGCCTATACATTGGCGACTGTTGTTTACCTTCGCGATCACAACTGGCCTGCGCCGGGGAGAGATTATAGGCTTGGAATGGAAACATATCGACCTTGAAAACGGAACAATTGAAGTAAAACAGAGCATAACTATGCGGATCAATGGCGAAACAATCATCAATGAACCAAAAACAAAAAAATCAAAGCGGAAGATTAGCCTTCCTGATGCTTTGACTGAGCAGTTAAAAGAATATTATCTTCATGCTCGAAAGATGCGATTACAGATGGGTGACAAGTGGAATGGTGGAAATCACTTCTTTGTATTTTGCAATCCTGATGGAAAACCATTTCATCCATCAACCCCATATTTACACTTTAGACGTTTTTTAAAAAACAATGGACTTCGATACATACGCTTCCATGCACTACGCCACACGTCAGCATCCCTGTTAATCAGCCAAGGCGTTCACGCAAAGATTATCTCTGAACGTCTAGGACATGCCAGCATAACCACTACTATGAATATTTATGGACATGCTCTCCAAACCGCAGACAAAGAAGCAGCAAATAAATTTAACAATATCATCCCAATAAAGAATAAGAATGCATGAGGAGCAGCCACACAGCAGCTCCTTTTTTTCGTCAACAATCCGTCAACAACTCATATTTCATACGCTAAAAAACCCTTGATATATAAGGGTTTAAGCTTGTTAGTATGTATCCGGAGAAAGTGGATAATCGGTAGAGTGATCAGGTGATGAGAAAGAAAAAACCCTTATTGTAAATAAGGGTTTTTTCCTTTTCCAATTAGAAATCAAGGTCGTGATCGTTGGTGTGATTCTATTCCTTCTGCTACGGTTTACTGCGGAAGGAGGTGATACTATGACCAAGCATCTGTATTTTTACGCAAGTTTCGAAGATGCAGCGCGACTCAATCGGGAGTTGATTCAGCTGGGCTACAGGAATTATTATCTGGAGCCGCACGAACACCTGGTTGCTTTTGTTTTCGAGCCTGTTACCGAGGTGAGCCACGCCATCTTGAAACACTTGTTTGATGCAGATGATCTGTCGCACCTAGAAAACTAACTCTGCAGGGCTGGTGCTCCTCGAAAGGGGCATCAGTTCCTATTCCTTGGTTGCTGCTGTTTTTCAACTTTGATGAGCTGCCTAAGTGCTCCTTTAAAAAAGGGCGCTTTTTGGTAATATTTCTCATCTGAAGATGTTGCTAAAATATGGATATGAAGGTAATGTATTATTGGATATCAATAAATTGGAGGTGGTAACATTGAAAAAATTTATCCAAACCACACTTCTCGCGTTATCTGCCATGCTTGTTATTCCGACCAGCGCAATAGCTAGCAGTGCCCAACCACAGTCTACAGAAGCGGTTGCTCCTGTTTCAAAGACCACAGAAGTTTTGAGTTACACTAAATTAGGAAGTAGAAGCTCTGTTGACTCTAAATTGTTCGAGATTGAATCCCCTGGAAACATTACTGTTCATGTAACGCAGAAAAGTAGGCTTTCTTCCATTACACCCAACTTGACCTATCGAATCTTGAGTTTTGGTCCAGATGGTAGTTCTACATTTGGTACTGGACGTTTTGACGGCAACGGGTCCTTTACATTTACAAACACCAAAGAATTACCCGCAGGAAAATACTATATATTGGTTAGGAACAGCGGAATCGGGAGAGCAATGGGAACCGTGTCTGTGACAATTCCTTAAATGTTTGGATTATTTATGGAGGCTTTCGCATATGAAAGCCTCTTTTCTCTACGCAACTAGTTGCTAACGGATACTTACTATAGACACTTAACCACTTAACGATTGTGTTCATCTCTCGTTCATATTCAACGATTACACTTACAAGCGTAGTCAAAAGAAATGATGCAGGAGATGATCTAACATGTTAACAGCGGCTGTCATTTTTATAAATCTCGCTCTACTTGCCTATACGATTGGCGTATGGAGCGAAAGACGTTCTGGAGAACTAAAGCTGAAACACCTTTTCTATTTTGGTTTCGGTTTAGCATTCGATACCGTCGGAACCACTTTTATGAAATTGCTCGCTGAGAGCTCCAGTTTCAATTTGCATGGCATTACTGGGTTGATCGCTCTGATCTTGATGTTCTTCCATACAGTGTGGGCGTGTGTCGTCCTGTGGAAAAAGAAGGAACATCAAATCAGGCAATTCCATAAATTTAGCCTGATCGTATGGCTTTTATGGCTTGTTCCTTATTCCATTGGCGTCGCTTTAAGCTTTATGAAATAGGAATGCTCTCTATTACGCACCGCGCGCGGACAATCTACCCTTACCTCAACCCTCTCAACCGATGAGAGGGTCTTTTGCTTTTCTCGCGGCTGTTCAACCTATCATCAACTTTGCCTACCATTCGACAATATCTCCTAAAGTAATCAGAACGATAATCGTATAAAATGTAATAAATTACTATTTTTAGAAATATAAAACTTTTAGCTACGACTCGTTAATCGTTTTCTAAACAACATTCACCATTTCAGAAAGGTTGATGCTCATGTTTAAAAAAGCACTGATTATCCTGTCATTAAGTTCAGTCGTCGTAGTACCCTCTCTAGCCACACAAGTCCAAGGGGCAGCGCTCCCTACACAGGAAAAGGCAACCACCTACGCTTCCAATAAAAAAATCAGAAACGCCACGTATGGTGAAGAAATCTGGGTGTCGCTTACCTCACCTATTCCAGCCGGATGGGTTATCGTTAGAACTTTAGGAACGCAGAACCTGATCAAGAATGTGAACGGTGCTTCTTATGGCACGGAGGTAGAGGTGCTGCTAGCTTCGCCTATCCCAACCGGATGGGTCATGGTTCGAGCCTTTAGAGGATCGAATGTAATCAAGAATATGAACGGTGCTTCTTATGGTACGGAGGTAGAGGTGATGCTCGCCTCGCCTATTCCTGAAGGATGGGTCATGGTTCGAGCCTTTAGAGGATCGAATGTACTCAAGAATATGAACGGTGCTTCGTACGGCACGGAGGTAGAAGTGATGCTCGCTTCGCCTATCCCAAAAGGATGGATCATGGTTCGAACCTATGGAGGATCGAATGTGATCAGAAATGTTAATGATGCTCCTAACGGAACACAGATTGAGGTACTGCAAGCCTCGCCTGTTCCTGAAGGATGGATCATTATCAGTTCAGGTGGAAATTCGAAAGTGATCAGGAAAGTTGGCTAAAACAAAGCGCACATGACATGCATCTAGTCCGCAGGCTGACGTCGAAATGCAATCGGCATCAGCTTGTGGGCTTTTTTTTATTCATAAGTTTCCATCAATCGTGGAATTATAAGGGAAGCAAACGTCCTAAGGAGGCCAATGATGAGCACGTTTTACGAGAAATATGGTGGGGAAGATACGGTCGCAAAAGTAGTGGACTACTTTTATGATTTAGTTTTAGCTGATGACACCGTGAACCACTTTTTCAAAGACACCGATATGGAAAAACAGCGTAAACACCAAACAAAGTTCATCAGCTATGCCCTCGGTGGTCCGAATCAATATTCTGGCCAGTCTATGGCAAAGGCTCACGAAGGGATGAATCTGCAACCCATCCATTTTGATGCTATCGTTAGGCATCTGCGTGATGCCTTGACTCACTTTGGTGTCAGCGAAGAAGATATTGCCGATGCGCTGAGCAAAGTAGCGTCACTACGGGATGATATTTTGTATAAATAACCGAGCGACCAGGTGGATTACGTTCCTCTCAGTGGCCCTTCGTTATCGATTGGCCATTTTTAGTTTGCTCATACACATTTTGTAAAATTCTTAGCAACTCTATTTTCTTCCTTACGTATATGATAGGAGCAATATTTGAACAATGGAGGAAGTTTCGAAAATGGAAGATCAATATTTTGTTGGTTATGGTACATTGGCCCTCATCAACGCCGGACTAGCTCAAGGAAAAAATCGAAGCGGTCTTAACTGGTTTTTTCTCTCTTTATTCCTCGGCCCGATCGCAACACTAATCATTGTAGTCTGGGAAAAATTGCCCGAGCAGAAAGACTTGTCACAGTGAGCATGTTGATAAGGAGGCAGACATGATGCAAATCCGAAATGTACAAGAGCACGACTACCTCAAAGTTATTCCGGTCCTCAACGATTGGTGGGGTGGGCGACAAATGTCTGATATGTTACCCAAGCTGTTTTTTATCCATTTCCAGTCAACGAGCTTTATTGTTGAAGAGAATGGAGAAGTCATCGCTTTCCTCATCGGCTTCTTGTCCCAGACGTTCCCTGGAGAAGCTTACATTCACTTCGTTGGGGTACATCCGGACAAGCGAAAAGATGGGTGGGGACGCGAATTATACCACCATTTCTTTCAAACTGTAAAACAAAAAGGATGCGATACGATTCGATGCATTACCTCTCCTGTTAATAAAGGCTCAATCTCCTTCCACACCAAGCTAGGTTTTGCGGTTGAAAAAGGAGATAAAATGGTGGATGGAATTGCTGTGACCTCAAATTATGATGGAAAAGGAAATGACCGGGTTACTTTTGTTAAGAAGATCTAATCTTATGGCAACCCGTAATCACAGTTCAAATACCCAAAAAAGTAGGTCGTTCACATGCTTAAAGCACTTGGTTTCGGCGCTGTTTTGCAGATTCTCTGTATGATCATAGCGATAACGACGGGGAACATCGATCAAGCAGGCAATTATGCTGAGTACCTTGCATTTGGTCTCCTTACACTAGCTGGATTAATGGTTCTGTCCCCAGTGGCATTTTTGCTGTCATCTTTTCATTTACGTAACCAAAAAGCACCATTTCACGTACTTATCAATAGCCATACCAAAGTAATCTTTCACGTGGAAGGATGCGGTCTGATTTGAAAAGCGTAAAAGAATTATGGGGCTGGACCAAAACGTTGGGCATCTCCATCTCACTCGCAATGCTGGTTAACATATTTGTCCTCCAACCATTTAAAGTGAATGGACAATCGATGGAGCCCACTTTGCAAAACGATGAACGCATCTATGTGTCGAAATTATCCCACACATTCTCTTATCTCCCTGAGTACAACGATATTGTCGTGGTCGACAGCCGTGTAAACCGGGATCGTACGTTACAAGATGACATCCTTGAAAATCCTTTACTCATGCTCGCCACGGGGAAAAGCGAAGCCAAAACATTCTGGGTAAAACGAGTCATAGGCAAACCCGGCGATACTTTGGAGTTTAAGAACGAGAGCCTGTATCGGAATGGACAGCCGTTAAACGAGCCGTACATAAAAGAAAAGATGGTCAACGTACCTGATGCTAAAATCGTCATACCGGAAAATCATGTGTTTGTGATGGGAGATAATCGTAACAATAGCGATGATAGTAGAGTCATTGGCGTGATTCCACTCGATCATATTATGGGAAAAAAACTGTTTTAATCAGATGAGAGCCTTTTCCAATGAGGAAGGCTCTCAGTTATTGAACGCATAGACGAATGTCCGTTTCGAAACGCCTGACAAACGCATTTACTAGTGATAAATGCATACAAAGGGGCGTTTCTTGATGAGCTCTCGGCACTCTCATTCCTTACGCTTTATTCGATTTGCCGATCGGCCCGGGCATTTTCATGGGTATGACACACTGACAAGCATTTCGGGTCGTCATCGTCACCGAATACGTGGCAGAACGTCACCCCCTCAGGGAATGAGAGATCGGCACGTCCATTACTACGAAGGTACCACTACATTTGATGATGGACATGTGCATCGCTACAGGGGATGGACGGGGCCGCCTATACCGCTGCCGGACGGAAGTCATTACCACGAGTTTTCAGGGCAAACCACCTATGATGACGGGCACACTCATTACTACCGGGGTGTAACCAGCGAGGCCCTATCTTAAGCGAAGAAGGCTGTTCCTCCCCGGAACAGCCTCTCGTTTCCTCTACTTATTTTTCCAACACTGACGCCAACGGACAGTCCAATGTATATAGGTTGCGATACCTTGGATTGTCCTGATACAACTGCTCATGTGTCCCCCGCATCGAGATGACTCCCTGCTCCATAAAAATGACCTCGTCCATTTGCTCTACACCGCTCAAGTGATGAGTCACCCAAATCAATGTTTTCCCGTGCAAGACACGAAAGATCGTTTCCATCAGATCGCGTTCAGTCAACGGATCTAATCCCACCGTCGGCTCATCAAGGAGAACGATCGGCTTGTTTTGCAGCAAAATCCGGGCAAGAGCTATACGCTGCCTTTCTCCGCCAGAGAAGCGCAGACCAGTTTCCTGCATCCGTGTTTGATAACCGTCCGGTAGGGATTCAATCAGCTGATCCAGACCGACTTGAGCTGTCACAGCACGAACCTCTTCATCGGACGCATTGGGCCGACCAAGCCTGATGTTATTGGCTACGGTTGTGTCAAACAAATACGGTTGCTGATTCAGCACGGAAAACAAACTAGCAGAGGCCTCTTCTGATTGGACAGGCTGCCCATTTACTGTCACCTGGCCCGCTTCCGGCTGTATGGCACCTCGAATTAAGTTCAGTATCGTCGATTTGCCAGCTCCGCTGCGACCGAGCAACGCGATTTTGCCCCCTTGAGCCACCTCAAAAGACACGTCCTGCACACTCCAATTGTTGGCTTGTGGGTAGCGAAAATGAACATGATCGAACTTCAAACTGCCCCCCGCTTGATCTGCCACCTTTTCCTTCTGCGCTTTCACAATGGATTCACGACTACCCTCGATCTCCCGAAGCCGCTCCAGAGACTCCTTGTATTCTGGCATCCGCACAACCGCGTCAGAAATACGGGCAAACGCATCCATCAACGGAAATGCAACCAACCCAATCGCAGCAATCAACGTAACCGGAATCTGATTCGCAGCGGCAAGTCCGCCCGCCCAAATGACCAGTAAGACAATGGCACCACCGATTGCACACTGCGACATCCACTGTACTCGCCATTCTCCGCGTCGAATGGAGTTTTCGATCTCGGCGGCCGTCTTTTGCCGTCTTGTAAACAACTGGAGAAACTGCTGCGTACGACCACTGAGAATCCAGTCACTCATGCCAAAAACAGCATCAGTCAGCTCCCGGTATGCTGCCTGTCTCTCCTGCTTGAACTGACGACTCTTGGCAATGGATGACCACAAGACTACTGCCGGTGCAACAAACAGCAGAAAACCACAGTAAAGCGCCATCAGCAGCGCGAACATCCCGTCCATTCTTCCGAGTGCCACAATACCTGCCCCGTAGAGGAGGACCGCTGAGACGGCTGGCAGCACAAAGCGCAGATAGACATTCTGTAGTTGTTCGATATCATCTGCTAGTACGCCAAGTAAATCTCCCGTGCGAAAACGAGTGCGGAGGAGCTGCGCTTGCGGCTCGATGGCCTGGTACAAACGAACGCGCATACGCGACAACACACGCAAAGCTGCATCGTGTCCAACCAAACGCTCCAGGTACTGAATGACTGCTTTGCTAAAGCCAAAAGCCCGGACAAGTACGATGGGAACATAGACCATTAAGACATTTTCGGGCTTGAGTGCGGAGCGGGAAATCAAATACCCAGACGTATACAGCAAAGCACCCGCACATGCCACTGCCAAGGTTCCCAGCAAAGCCGCTGCGGCAAACTGCCAGAAATACTGGCGAAAGTATGGAAGAAACCAACCCTGATTGCCTTCTCGCGCTTCCTTCATCCTTTCTCCCCCTTGGCACCAGCTGTCAACAACCGATAAAATACGCTTTTTTGTGCAACGAGCTGTTCATAGGTACCCGCTTCTACCAGTCGTCCCTTGTCGATTACCCAAATCCAATCCATGTCTCGCATCCAATGCAAACGATGTGTAGCCAAAAATACGCGCCTGTCACCCAACACCGACAACATGGTCTGTTTGAGCTCCCATTCCGTTTCAATATCTAAGTGAGCGGTCGGCTCGTCGAGCAAAACCACTGGTCGATTGCCAAGCAGCGCACGTCCCAATGCAACCCGCTGTGCCTGTCCGCCGCTTAACGTACGTCCCCCTTCGCCAATGATTTCGTCACAGCCATTTGGCAAGCTGTCCATCAGCTCTCCCAGACCGACATCACGTATCACCTGCTTCACCTGTTCCTGCGTCGCTTCCGGCTCATAGAAGCGAATGTTATCCGCCAACGATTGATTGAATAAATACGGATGCTGTGGAATGTAAGCGATTTGCCGCTGCCACTCCTGCTTCGCATCCCCCGTAATGGGTTGCCCATCTACTTGAATCACGCCAGCTTCGGGATCAGAAAAGCCGCCTAGTACTCCGAGGAGGGTTGATTTTCCTGCCCCGCTCGCCCCAACAATGCCCACTCTTCTCCTATTGCTGCCCAATTCCGCAGATATCTCACCCAGTACCTGTCTGCCATCTTCACCGACGACTCGAATATCGGACAAGGTAATCGTTCCATCCCATACACCAGTCAGCGACGTCTGGCTATCCGTTGCCTGTGCTTTCTCTCTTTGTTCATCTGGAGCGCCAGTATCGATAATGGTACGAATAGTTCCCAACGCCTCTTTACCATCTAATGAGGCGTGGTAGTCCGATCCCAGCATCCGTACTGGCAAAAAGTATTCCGGTGCAAGAATCAGGATGACCAATGCCGTTTCAAAGCCAAAGTTTCCTTCAATCAGCCGCAACCCAAGACCGACCGCCACAAACGCAACCGACAGCATGCTGAAGAAGTCGAGTGCCAAAGAAGACAGGAAGGCGACACGCAACGTACGCATCGTAGCGGATCGATATTGATCACTCACTCTACCGACGGTCTCCCCATGGTCTTTGCTGCGCCCCAAAAACCGGAGCGTCGCAAGCCCGCGAAGCGAATCGGTGAAGTGATGGGATAGCATTCGATACGAGCGCCATTGTTTGTCTGCCTGTTTACGTGCCGCCAGACCGAGTACGATAAAAAATCCGACGAGAACAGGCATTGTTACTGTCAGGATCAGTCCAGAAATCACATCTTGCATGTAGACAAATGCCAGAAGCGGAAACGTAACAAAAACCATATCCAGCGTGCGCGGAACAGACAACTCTAGGTAGGTACGAACACGATCTACACCTTCCAGGACAAGCGTAACAAGCTTTCCGCTTCCTTCACTGGCGGCAAAACGTGGACCACGCTCGAACAATCGGGATAGAACACGGCCTTGCAAAGACTCACTGGAAGCTTCAGCAAAACGGCCGGCCACTTTCTTTTGCAGCCAAACGATGGTATGACGAGCGGCTATCATGACCAAAAACAGCGCAAGCGGCTGGTACGCCATCTGGACCGCTTGACCTTCAAACAAGATCGCGATCGACTTCGCCAAAAGCAGTGCCTGACCGATAATCGCCGCACTTTGCAGGAGGGAAAGACCGGCTAGCAGCAGCATAACCGGTCGGATTCCTTGTAATCGGAACAATTCCTTGTCCATTAGTACTCCAAATGATCCTTTTCAGTGACGCGTTTGTGGAAAACGAAGTAGCTCCAAGCCTGATAGGCTAGTACAAACGGTAAAAGCACTGCTGCAACAATGGTCATTGCTTTTAACGTGTATGGACTCGAAGCTGCATTATAGAGGGTCAAATCAAACGCGCTATCAATCGTGCTGACCATCACCCGTGGGAACAAACCGATAAACATCGAGACGAACGTCAGCAGGATCATCGCACCTGTCATCCCGAAAGCCCATCCTTCCCTGCCTTGTCTCAAGAAGTGGCGAGCCAGTACAAAAGCCACAACACCTAAGAGTACGGCTGCTGTCAACAAAACACCCTGGCGCTCAAACAGATCAGTTACCATGAATGTCCACCCTACAAGCACCGCCATGAGAACCGCTTGCATCGGCAACAGCTTCGCTGCCAGCACACGTGATTTTTCACGCAGCTCGCCCACAGTGCGCAGCGAGATGAAGTTGAGTCCGTGCAGCAAGCATAAGCTCGTTACTGTCACTCCTGCCCACAACGAGTATCCATTCACAATGTCCGAGAAGCCCGCAGTCATTTCCATATTCTGATCAATCGGCACCCCCTTCACCAAGCTGGCAAAGACCATTCCGAACAACATCGGCGGTACAAAGCTTCCAATCAGAATCGCTGCGTCCCACGTCTTTTTCCAAGCCTCGCCTTTCCCCTTGCCTCTAAATTCAAATGCCACCCCGCGTCCAATCAAGGCAAGCAGAATCAGCGTAAGCACGAGATAATACCCGCTAAACATCGTGGAATACCACTCTGGAAACGCTGCAAACATCGCACCAGCGGCTGTAATCAACCAAACTTCATTGGCATCCCAGAACGGGCCAATCGTATTGATCAAAACCCGGGTTTGCAAATCATTTCGTGATAGCAGGCGCGTCGCCATGCCGACACCAAAGTCGAAGCCTTCGAGAAAGAAAAATCCGGTAAACAGAACGGCAATGAGCAGGAACCACAGTTCATTAAGCTCCATAACGTTCACCCCTTACACGATCAAATGGATCCTGGAGCTGTAAATCCTCTACTTCCTCATGACTATCCATATCCGGTCCTTTTTTGGCTACACGAGCAAACAGATAAGCCAAGACGCAGAGCAGGATGAGATAAATCGTCGTGAAGGCGATCAGAGAGAACCATACCTCTCCTGTGCTAATGCTTGGCGAAACCGAATCTTCAACCCGCAAAAGCCCGAATACCGTCCACGGCTGACGACCTACCTCCGTCATGATCCAACCTGCTGAGTTTGCGATGAATGGTAGTGAGATACCCGCAACCATCAACTGCATGAACCGCTTGTTTGGCTGTTCCAGCTTTTTGCGTAAAGCGAGATATGCCCCGTACAAAGCCAGCAAAATCATGGCACTACCGCCTGCTACCATGATGCGGAAGCTCCAGAAGGTAGTCCGAACTGGTGGAATGTAGTTTCCTGGACCGTAAGTTTTCTCATACTCTTCTTGTAGTTCCAACATGCCCGGTACAGAACCTGAAAGTGAGTTGTACGTCAGAACGCTAAGCAAATAAGGAATTTTTATTTCAAAACCGTTTTCTTGTTTTTCTGGATCAATCGTTGCAAAGACCGTCCAAGGAGCTGGGTCCGAGCTTGTTTCCCACAGTCCTTCACTCGCTGCCATTTTCATCGGTTGGGTAGCAACCAAATACTGTGCCTGACCATGACCGAATTGAGCAATAGCCAGCGAGGAAATCAATGCTACCACGATCGCGATTTTGAAAGATTGCACAAAGAATGTAACGTCTTGTTTTTTCAACAGCTTCCAAGCACTGATACCTGCTACCAAGAAGGCACCTGTCGCAAATGCCGCAAATACGGTATGCGGGAATTCATATAGTAATTGTCCATTGGTAAGGAGAGCGAAGAAATCGACCATCTCTGCACGTCCGTTTTTGATAGCAAAGCCGACTGGCTGCTGCATGAACGAGTTGGCTGCCAAAATCCAGAGAGCCGAAAGAATCGTTCCGATGGATACAAGCCATATACATGCGAGATGCACTCCTTTGGACAACCGATCCCAACCAAACACCCATAGTCCAATAAAAGTCGATTCGAGGAAGAATGCTAAGAGGGCCTCAATCGCTAGCGGTGTCCCAAATACGTCGCCGACGAATCGTGAGAAATCAGACCAGTTCATCCCAAATTGGAACTCCTGCATAATCCCTGTCACGATCCCGACAGCAAAATTGATGAGCAAAAAGGTTCCCCAAAACTTGGCCATTTTTTTGTATAAGTCATTCTTTTTTACCACATACATCGTTTCCATAATGGCTACTAATAATGACAGCCCGATGGAAATCGGCACAAAAACAAAGTGAAAGATAGTTGTTATCGCAAATTGAAGTCGTCCCAAATCCACTATATCCATGTACAAGATCCCTTTCTATTCGCGTTTTGGCCTTTATGTACCGGAATTATACTAGTGGGGAAACCAGCATTTATGACGATTTTGTGAAAATAATCACAAATATATGTGAAAAAATTCACAAATGATTCTCTCTCTTGTAACCCCCTTTTCGCATTCATCTTCGTGAGAGAGTTTTTTGTTTTACCCTGTATATTTCCGGTCATGTATCATTGTAGCAGGACTTTTGACCCTAGAGAGTGTCCGATTCGTTACATGATTTTTAACACTCTGTGACTGTTTAGGATTTTCCTATCATGGGCGATTAACACCGGAAGGATCGAGTACGCTACGATTCCAAGTATGAACAACATGATGAATCCGTATCTTTGCATATTCCTCCACAGACTTTCGGTACACTTTTTCTTTTTTAGCAGATTATGAAAATACCCAGACGATCACCGACCTCGAAAAGCATTCGAAGTCGGTTGTGCCTGGGTACGTGGTGAAGTAACAACCGCTTATTTTTTGGCGGATTTCGTTGACAAGGAATCGATGATGTTGCCGATGGTCGCAGCATCAAAGCTCTTCTCTGCCATCTGATACAGCTCGTAAGTAAATCCTTCATGCTCCCAAATCACGATTCCGTTGGCGAAATAAACCTTCTTCCCGCCAATGGTTTCAATCTTGACACCCTCTGTCGTGCTGATGCCGTTTTCGCCACCGTTTGAAATCAACAAGGAAAGAAACTCTTTCTCTTTTTCATACTGAATTTCTACCATACCCTTGCCATGAACGACCGTGTTTTTATAGGAATAATGCTCTGACAACCATGTCGGTGCGGGAAAGTCCATTTTGCTGGCTGCGCGTGCTTCTTCCAATGTCATCTGTGGGGGGGCCTTGTGTTCTATAGGTATCTCGATTCCTTGGGTATTGGACTGTGCAGCAGGCAGCTCTTTATCGTATTGGGTAATTTCCATGTTCCCGACCTGAAAGCGTGCCAAAATCGTCTGGAGCATTCCTTGGGCAAACGATGTAGTCGAGAATGCACCTAAAAGGCAAACAACAGCAACAGCACTAATTGTAGCAGCTTTCCATTTATTCGTTTTCATATAGATCCCGTCCTTTTGGTTATCATGTAGTTGTATGTTTCCTGATTCCAATTTGAATTTCAACCGATTGTATATGTTGGCTTTTGGAGTGGCGTCATCCAGCTCCAGATCAGTAAGCAAGTCGGTGAGTTCACGAAAATCGTCTAGATCATGCTTACTCTTCATAACGGAAGCCCCCTTTTTGCAATTCCATCTGCAGCTTTTTCAAGCATCTGTAGAGCACGACGCCAATATTTGAACCACTGACACCAAGAAGTTCTGCGATTTCTGCGTTTTTAAGACCAGCCGCATATTTCATGGCGATGATATTGCGCTCCTTGTCACTCAGCTTCGCCAGTGCTTGAAATAAGGCTTGATGATTATCGTCGCGGATCACGATGTCCTCCGGAGACGACTTCGGCAAGACCAGATTCAGAATCGAATCCAATGAAAAGCTATTTCTTTTTTTCTGTAAGCGAAAGTAATCTGTCACTGCGTTTCTGGCGATCGCAAACAACCAGACCTCAAAGTTTGATTTATCCGGCGAGAAGCTGCTGTATTTTGATATCACCATTTCAAACACATGACTGCATATTTCTTCCGCTGTGTGCTGTGTAGTGATTATTGATACGATAGCAAATATATTTGTAGACGCGCTTATAGTACGCACCATAAATTTGGGCAAAAGTTTCGGTCGACATGCTTTCCGCTTGCCTTTCGTGTTCTTCTTTTTGGCAGATGCCTGTGTTCACTTGGGCAATCTCCAACTACTTCTCCTCCCTTCTGGATGGAATAAACAAATTGCGCAATTTGTTTGGTTGTGAGCCTCACGATAGTTAATACGGCAAAAGTAGAAATGTATTAACAACGTTTTTCAAGATGGAGGAAATAACGTGTGGTACCCTATGAAGAAATGATGACACGAGCATAACAGGCATATTTGCCATCCATCCTGAATTTGAGGATGATCACGGAGCAATCATTTTAGATAACACAAGTCCTGTCCCTACAGAAGGAACTGCACGCATGTGGATTCTTTTTCCCCATATGCGTAAAGAGGTCCACACAAAAAGAATGGAGCATGGGGTGATCGGATATTTTATGGAAGGTCCGAGAAGGGTAGCTGTAGTCGAAACAATAGAAATAATCGGGTTGCATTCAAACCCTAACTCGTAAACTGCGTTTTGACTTGGAGGGAATCATATGTCTGGATTCATGGAAATTGCAATCGCACTGTTTTTTACGGACAATTCTAGTTCCCTTTTCTAGCAAAAAAAGCAGGCTGTCAACAAATGACATCCTGCTTTTGATTCCGTTATTTACCCCAGTGCGGTGGACGCGTAAACGAAGGTGGCAGCTTGGTGATTGCATCGCCCTTCGCCGCGTTGAGCTGAACCTGCGTAAGAAACAACGTCTCCGTCAAGTTCGCTCCGCTCACATCTGTATCGCGAAAATCTGCACCAATGAGGTCAGCTCCCCGCAAATCCGCTCCTCTCAGATCAGCAGCTATCAAATAAGCGCCACGCAAATTGGCACCTCGTAAATCAGCGCCTTTGAGCTTGGCACCGATGAGATCAGCGCCTCGGCCATAGTTTTTTCCTTGCTTGCCCCCTTTGTACTTGGCAACCGCGTCCTTACGTACCAGTTCACTTGTCTGCAACAATAGTTCATTAACTTTTGCTCGATAAAAAGCGATGTCCAGCTTCAGGATGTCTTCAGGATTGCGATCCGTCAGGCGCTGTGTCTCCTCTAACGCTTCCTTCAATGCAGGATGGAGGGACTGGGCAGCTTGCTTGGTCAACGCCTCCGTTATATACCAAAGCAGCTCATGAAGCTGCCACATGATCGGAAATACTTCGTACATTTGCTTCGCTGATCCGGGTTCCTTCCGCCAATCTTGACCGCCATAAGTGACTTGAGACACCTTTTGACCAGCTCCAAAGCAATCGTAGACAGTACAACCACGAAAGCCTATCCCTCTCAGCTTTGTGTGAACACCACACCGGAAGTCTGCCTGTAAGTTGCTACAGGGCTTGCCTGCGTCTTTATTGATGGCAAAGTCAGAGGAAGCAGCAAAAGGCAATGCGACACAGCATAAGCCAAAGCAGCTTTCACAGTCACCTTGAAGATGACCGCGACTATTATCGTCAGTAGATTGTATGTGTGCTTGATGTCTAGCCATAAATGATCCTCCTGGAAAAAAACACGATTCTCCCGCTCATGGCGAAAAGAATCGTGCTACTTTTATTGACTGTTTATTGGAATGCGATTTGAGATTCGATCAGGTAATTCCCAAAGACTTCGGCAAAGGCTTCTGCTGTATTATAGCCTTCTTCCAAGGTGTTGTTCGTACCACCGAATTCCAAAAGCAGGGCTCCCTCGGAAATGGACTGATTGTACACCCCGTTCCCCTGATTTGAACCTTTCAGGATAATCCCCCGCGACAAACCGGGATAAGAGACTTCCAGACGGGCGTGCAGCTCTTCCGCCAGCTTTTTGTTCGCCAGATGGTTCGGATTCGCTGTTCCGATTACAAACAGCATCCGGGAATAGGTTTTGCCATTGATCGTGATCGCTACCTTGCTGCGCGGCTCGTCACTGTCCCGATGAATATCGAAAATGTACTGCAAGTGCGGGCTGGTTGCAGCCGCTGCCGCTACCGCCTTGTACGACTCGGAATAAGACATCGAGTAGCTTTTATTTTGTTCCCTCAATCTCTGAGCGAAATCGTCCTGGCTCGCCATTGCCGAAATGCCTCTTGCTTGCAACAGCTCGCCCAGCCTTTTCCCAACAAGCGTGATGTTGATCTCAGGATCATCTACCGAGCTCCCTTGTTGGTTCCGTGCTACATTTCGCCAAGACTCACGGTTATGGGTGTGATAAATATACACTTTCTCGTTTCCAATCATCCCACTGTTGTACTCGTATGTAGCTCCTGTCGGTGGCAAAGTACCAGCTGGTTGAATCTTCTCTACAATCCACCCCGCGATATAGGCGGTCGAATTGTCTGCCAGCCTGATGATGTACCAGTCTCCTACTGTTTGCACAACCGGGAATACTTGTCCGGGTTGAACCGTTCCGATTATCGCATGATCGGTTGAGGGACCGTTGCGGATGTTAGAATCAGGATTTTTGACGCGAATCTGTAGTTCTTGTATAGAGGGAGGCGGTGTTGTTGGCAAAGTCGCTGGTGCCCCCGGTGTTGAACTCGGCAGTGTCGGAGCTGTCCCAGTCTGTTCCATTGGTTTGAAGATATAGGCATAGGTCCCGTTAAAGTTAATGGTGTACCAACCATTCGCATATCCGTAATGATTGATTGTCATCCCGCCATGCATTTGACCAATGACGGTACCAAGAATATCTGGCTGTGCATAAACTTCATAGCCTTCGGTTAATACGATTGTCCCTTGCCCGAATTCACTCCCTGTATTGGATGGTAGTACAGGAGGGGGCGGTGCTGGAATTGTTGTCGGGTCCGGGATTTGTGCTGGTGCCTGGGGCGGTTTTGGTGGTGGTGCTGTTGTCTCCGTCAAGTAACTGGCTTTCACCCAGCCGTTCTTTTGATCAGACAGCTTAATTTGTGCCCATTCCCCTTGCTTTCTCATTTGCAAAAACACACCGTTTTTGTCGATGATCTGCAAAATTTGTGCAGTGGCATTTGGTTCTGCCCGAACATTCAGCATGTCCACATTGCTTTTGACATATTTGATCTGTGGAACTTCTATCATCTTGACATACTTATTATTGACCCATCCGGTATTGCCGTTCGGCAGCTTTACCTGGGTCCAATCTTTATGCTGTTTGGTGATTGGCAACCGCGTCGCTTTTTTGAGTGTTGCGACGATCTGGGTAGTTGTACCTGGCTCGCTTCGAATATTTAACTGATCGACCGCCACTTCTACATGGGTGGCCGCTCGCGCAATGGACAGAGGCATCAGCAAAATCAGGAAGAAAACAGCTAGCAAGCTGACATTTACTCGTAAAAGCAAGTTCCTCGTTCCCCTCTGTTTTTTTCGTATTTTTGGAAAATCCAGCTAATAGAAAGAACTTCTCGATTCACCCGTATATTCCTTCATGTTTTGACATCTTTTGCTCTCAAAACAGCAATATCGTCACGCTCATTCTATCTCCTGAAAATAATGACGTTTTTGCTAGAAAAAAGTTACAGAAAAAAGGATGAAGCAAAAAGCTTCACCCTTTCTCTTTCGACTCTATTTCCTTCCTACCATTTCGCTGCCCAAGCTTCTATCTCCACTTTGAGCGAAGGGACAGCCAATGCTGGGACGTAAGACATAGTCATCGCTGGCGGTTTCCCCCCGTGGAACTTCTCCCACACCTGATTAAAATGCCTCCAATCCATTTCCTCGGTTGCCCATATATTGATTTTGATGATATGGTCCGCAGTTACTGACTCACTTTCAAAATTGCGCAGGATGTTCTGTAGCGTGTTTTCTACTTGTTCTTTCATATCTGTCGGCAACTCTCCGTGAAGGTCCATTCCTACTTGCCCAGAAAGCACGAGCAACTCGGCTCCTTTTGGAACGACGGTCAAATGTGTATAGGGTCCCATAGGCGGAGCAACTGTACTTGGATTTTTGCGCTGGACCATGGGCTTCACCTGGTCGGTTTGTTCTTCTTTCACGATCGCCAGTGTTTGATGATCTTCCCACCGGCCATTGATTTTCACGTTTTTCTTGGCAATCCCTTCCTTGTGAAAACCAGCTTTTAGCAGCACCTTAATCGAGCCTATATTATGCGGCATCACGCCTGCTTCCAAGCGGTGAAGACCTAATGTTTCGAACGCATAGTCAACGACGAGCTTTACGGCTTCGGTCATGTAGCCTTTTCCATTATGCTCTTTGTCCAGGAAGTAGCCGATCCAGCAGCTTTGCAGATTGTCTCTAACGACCTCTGAAAGGATGACTTCCCCAATGATTTCATCCTGTCCTTTTTTCGCAATGACAAAGACGTACCCTCTGTCTTCTTCTTTTAAAGCTGTCGCACTCTTGATCCTGTCGATTTGTCCTTCCAGCGTGTAAAACGCCTCTTCTCTCGTCCCAGTGAAATTTTGAAAGAAGTCTCTGTTTCTCACTTCAAGCGCCAAGAGGCTCTGTGCATCCGATTCCTGTACCAGCCTTACGTAAATGTTCTCTCCGTTTCTTTGCATACAATCCATCTCCCTTTTTCGAAATAAAAAAACACCACAGGAAATCCTGCGGTGCCCAAATAGAAAACCACAGGAATGCGACCTGTGGCGTTTTTCCACTGTATCCTGATGAATCCCACTACATCAAAGGATGGTCGCTATATCCGTTTTTGGACATACTTCTCCCGTGATTTAGCCAGATCAAAGAAAACAGCGGTGGAGTATCCCATTCCTTTTGGCAAAGACATTAATGATCTTTTTTTCATGGGGATACCCTCCTTTCCGCTGTTTTTACGTGCATACCATTTCGATATAGAGACGGTCGTAGCAACAACCATTACATTTTTATCCATGAACTACTCCACAAGTATAGCGGCAAATGACGTTCGTGACAACATCCTCTCGCATATCTTATCCCATCCATAGCCTTTGATAAAATTCGCCGTCTTACTCCAACGAAGAGGAATAGATCCATTATTTTGTGGAACAATGAAAAGGAGAGAAGATTGTCATCATTCATAATCCGAGTGCAAGAAAGAAGGGAGCTACCTTTATGACGATTCAACGTTTTGTTCGGGAGTCTCGCACGTTCAAAGCAAGCCATGTGCTGCCCCCGGATACGAACAATCACAATACGCTGTTCGGCGGCAGGCTGATGGCGCATATCGACGATGTTGCTGCGATCTCTGCCATGAAGCATGCCCGGGGACCAGTCGTTACCGCCTCTACTGATTCCGTCGACTTTTTGCAGCCGATCCGGGTGGACAATGAGGTTGCCCTCGAAGCCTTCGTCACATGGACGCATAACACGTCGATGGAGGTCTTTGTCAAAATTGTTGCGGAGGATTTGCTAACGGGCATTCGAACCGTCTGTGCCACATCATTTCTTACGTTCGTCGCGATTGGCGAGGATGGGCGGCCTACCCCCGTGCCCAAGATCGTGCCAGAGACGGAAGAGGAAGTATTCCTGCACAACGGTGCTGACGAGCGAGCTGCGGCACGTAAAATACGTCGCAAGGATAACAGGCATCTCGCGGATATGCTTGGAACCAGACGCCCGTGGGAACCGTGATTGGACACCCCATAAACGAAAAAAAGTCCCTTTCCTTTTAGCAGGAAGGGGACTCTCTTGTGTTTTTAACGCCTTATTCTTTGGAAGCCCACTTGTAATCGACCACGCCTTGATGATCCATGACAACATCTTTTAGCTTCTCATCTTGAACCCAATGTCTGGTATAAAAGTATACCGGAGCAACGGGCATTTCCTCCATCAGGATCGCTTCTGCCTGAGCCAGCAGCTGCTTTCGTTTCTCAGGATCTTTCACCGTCACGGATTGATTCAAAAGCTCTTGATACTTTTTGTTTTCCCATCCGGTATCATTGCTGCCTCCATCCTTCTCCTTGAGCAGCTCCAAATAGTTGCTCGGATCATTGTAATCTGCATGCCAGCCCGTCCGTGCAATCTGATACTTGCCATTCTTTACATCTTCCAAAAACACTTTCCATTCTTGATCATGCAGTGTGACATCCACACCTAGTGTTTGCTTCCACTGCTTTTGAATCATTTCTGCGACCAAGCGATGATGCTCGGACTTGTTATAGGACAAGGTTATTGGCGGGAGCTTTGTCATTCCCAGCTCCTTCATGCCCTCGGCCAGCAGCTTTTTTGCTGTCTCCTGATCGTTATCCTTGAAGTAGCCATCCTTTTTCAGGTTCATCGTAGGCGGCAGAGCACCTGTAGCAGGTATTTGCACACCATCGAGCAGCACCTCATCAATCGCCTGACGATTCATTGCATAGGCAAACGCTTTGCGAATCTTGGCGTTGGTAAACGGTGCCTGCTCGGTGTTGAACTTGTACCAGTAAACACCTGCAACCGGCTTTGTTTGCAATATTTCTTGGTAATTCAGTGCAGGCAACGCCTCGACGGGCAGAGATCCAAACGGAGCGCCTGCCCAGTCAGACTTGTAATTATCGAACATAGACAGCTGTTTATTCTCATCCTGAATCACGTCAAATTCCAGCTTGTCCAGCTTCACAGCCGCTTTATCCCAGTACAGGTCGTTTTTGACCACCGTGATTTTCTCTTTATCTGCGGAAACTAATTTGAAAGGTCCGTTCCCGACATGCGTCGCAGCTTTTCGGTACCATCCAGGGTTCTTCTCATCGAGCTTTTTGTTCACGGGGTAAAAAATCGGTGCTGCCGTTAACTCTGTAAAAAACGGTGTAGGCTGCTCTAACTCTACGCGCAATGTCTTGGCATCGATGGCTTTTACTCCTACCTCGTCCAGCTTCATCTCGCCTGTGTTGGCTTGCTCCGCATTTTTGATGGAATAGAGCAAATAGGAATAGGAACTATCTGTTTTCGGGTCTAGCGCACGCTTCCACGCATATTCGAAGTCATGGGCAGTGACTGGATCGCCATTGCTCCACTTCGCCTCACGCAAATGAAACGTATATGTTTTCCTATCATCGGATACGTCTATTTTCTGGGCGATTGATGGCTGAACTTTTCCATCCGGACCTAAGCGGACCAACCCATCAAACATCGTGTGCATCACAGAAAACATCGCTTCATCCTCAGCCATTGCGGGGTCCAATTGACCTGGCTGATCAATCAAGTTCAACCGCAAAACCTTATGTAAAGAGGTAGCACTTGTTTCCTGGGATTTTACTTCGTTCGCTGAAGCATATCCTACGGAGGAAGCCAACACTCCTGTCGACACCAGAATCTTCGCAATGATCTTGCCTGGACGTTTCATCTCTATCCCCCACTTCGCTCTATTAACAAACTTTCCATACAATACCAAATTATTGCTTATTAGACAATGAACAAGCGATAGTGAAGAAAATCATCCGCGCTTTCCGGCTCCATGTCATAGGACTCGAATCCATTTTTCAACAATACTTTTTGTGATGAGATATTATCCGGTGTTGTTTTCGCACAGATCATTCTGACATTCAAGTGGGGAACATGCCCCTCCAAAAAGACCTTCAGTGCTTGCGAAGCCACGCCTTTTCCAGCGGTATCTTCCCCGACCCGATAGCCGAGATGTCCGATTCCTTCGTCTTTCTCGATGTCTACCAAATTCATTCTTCCCAAGATGTCACCCTGGCTGTTTTTGATGAGGCCAAAAAACGAGATTCCTTGCGCCTGCTCGTCGAGCAAGGCTTGCAGACCTCGTAAAAAATGGTCATATTGGTAGTAAGCGTCTCCCCGACTGGGAACCGATTTTTCGAAAAAGGCTCGATTACGGACTTCAAATTGAAACAAGCTGGCTGCATCTTGTATGCTTAATTTTTCAACAGCAATCATCATGGGTACGTATCCTTTCTTGAATCGAGGTGGAATGAATATGGCAGTTGCTTATTTGGAAGAGGGCACGTTTATCGCCTTTATTGCCTTTACGATATTTTTCTTTGTCGCTTACAAGCTCGATCAGATTTCGTTTGTCTCGTTCATTGTGTCCTTGGCCGTCACGGCTTGCGTTCACGCTGCCTTCTATTGGTTAATTGTAAAATATTGGCCGTTTTTTTAATAGCATTAGAAAACTTGGCTGCGCCAAGCCTTTGGGCGGAGCCGTAGTTGCACTTATGTCGATGAGAATTTTATAAATTCTTATCGACCAAAAAAGGCGCAGGATGAACACCCGCGCCTGTACGTTTATCTGCTCACAGCTTCGCTTCATAGGCCGCAAGCAATTGAGCCGCTTGCTTGTTATACTGGTTGACCAAGCCTTGAATGGCTTTCTGCCACTCAGCTTGCGGGAGCGGCAATGACAGTTGATTGGCCGGGTTGCCGTTCACGATCAGTGCTGTTGTGAGCATTTGCTGTTGTGCGTCACTGAGTGAAGCCGTCGTTAACACCTTTGGCTTGAGCACTTTCTTTCCTTTGAGGGAACGCATGAGCTCTGTCATCAGGATGTGCTGATACTCCGCGTACAAATCCATCGTCATGTAGTAGCTCATTCCCTCTCGCACCGGCACAATTCCCCGCTTCTGTGCCCACTCCATCACCTGTGGCGTCGTCATCGCTTGACTTGTTTTGCCTGTCGCCATGAAATAAGCCACTCGGAACATATCCTCGTCGCTCATGACAGAACGATTCTCATCGGCTTTGATGATACCCTTGGACACCAGTTCTGAAAGTACCGCTTGCTTTCCTGCATCCTTCGGCAGATTCAAATAAAGCGCCAGATTGGCAAAGAAATGGCTCTCACTGTTGCCACCAGCTGGCCAGCTATACGGTTTGCCGAAATCGATCAGCTCCAGCGGTCTTTGCCGCATCAAATCTGAGTAGGCAGAAAAGGATTGGAAGGTGATTGGACGATAGGAGACTACTGGCTTTTTCGTCAGGAATCGGGTGGCAAACAGTTCTTGCCCGCCATGACCGAGATAGCCGAATTGGTCTTTTGTCGTGAACACATATGGAGGCTGACTGGCAGAAGTGCTCCACAATTGCAGAAATAACTGGTCAACCGGCATAATCGTCTCAAACTTGGCACTTGTCAGCACCTTGCCATCCATAGACAGCAGTCCGCGTAATCCCGCCTTTTTATCCTGATAAACGATGGCACTCTGCTTGCGATCCGGTAAAATCAAAAACTTCAATGACTGATAATCCCCTGTGCTCAAGCGCTGCAGCTCTGATGAGTATACGTCCCATCCTGCGCTCGTTTGAACGAACAGCTTATCGAAATCGGCCTCTGCAATATAACCTTTCACACCCGTGAGCTTATTTACAAGCTGATTTCCTTCTGGTGCCCATATATCAAAGGTGCCGTCTACACGTGCCGCTATCGCGATTTTGTGATCCTGCAGCATTCTTTCAGTTACATCGCGATAAATTGCATCGCTGACGACCTGAAGCTGCCCGCCATCGGTCTTGCTCATTGATATTCCGACGACACCCGGTCTTACACCCATGGTGTATACGGAGTCAGCCACTTTGATCAGGGTGATTGGCGATCTGTCGTTGCCACCCTTCCACATCCCCACTTTGTTCTCTGTAGTCAACAGCTTGCCCTCTGGCGTATACAAATCGGTCCAATCACGATCCATTGCAACAATCAGCTTGCTTTCAGAATCCAAGTAGACAGATTGGTAGAGCTTGCTGACTGGTTGGTTCGTCTTGCGGTCCACGATCATAACGCCTTTTCCTGGCTGATACATGGTCGTCAAATCATCGGACAACGGTTTTGCATTGCCAGCGTCTTGTTGTTTCCCTCCGTGGCTGTATCGCATCACCTTGCCATCTGGCTCAGTCACCAGCACCTGTCCTGTAGCTTCCTCGTAGCGAATGACCCGATTCTCTACAGGAGGCAGGACCAAGCCTTCATTTTCAGAATAAAGTCCGATTTTGGTGCCGTCCTTGATGCTAAGCATGCTGTAGCTGCCCAATGTCACATACGAGTCAAACCAGAAATCAGGCTCCTTGACTTCTTTTCCCCAGGCTGGGAGGATCGCTTTTTTGCCGTCGCTACGGACGAGCAAGCGTGCAGCTGGCGGACCTTCTACCGAAGAATAAGTGAACGGTATGACCGTTCCTCCTCCAACCTGGGCGACTCCGTACAGATTCGTCTTAGGGTCCTGTCCCAGTACATAGCTCCCATGTAAAAATTGGGCGCCTTTTTTGAATGGATGTGCTGTACCTTTGGCAACGGAATGATACGTGGCCACATCTCCAGTTACGGTGTAGTACACATCCGGATTTTGGTGTTCGATCCCCACTTCTTTATATATGGGCTCTGCCAGCATCCGTCCGTCTTTCCACAACCCTTGTCCTTTTGGCCCAATCACCTGAAAGTACCCATTATTCCATATATAAATCGCGTTGTATTTGGGCTCCAGTACGTACTTTCCATTGCGATCAATCAAGCCTTCTTTTCCACCAGATCGCACCTTAAGATACGCGGTGTCTGGACCACCTTCGTTCGGAATCAGTTCTGCCTTTACCAGTGCAAACAGCTTTTTGCCGGAAGCAGGATCGTACATGATAAGCTCTTTGGGCGTGGTCGCGACGAAATATCGCTTTTTCTCCGCCTCTTTATTTTCCGTCTGATCAGGAGCAACGAGTTGCACCGTCGTCAGCTTGCCCGCAAATGGAGGAACGAGGACCTTGCCATCCCCATTGAGCAACATCGATGATTTTCCCAGCAGCATAATCGCCGTCCCTTGCCCTGCGGACAAATAATACGGATGCGCCCCAGCAAACTTCATGTTCGACAGTTTGCGCGTCTTCAAGTCGATATATTGGAACCAGCCGCCTTTTTGAACAATGGCGATATTTTTGGAATCGGGAATGTCAATGTTATCCCAAATCACAGGGGTTATTTCTTTCCCTGTCCGCACGTCGAGAATTCCTTTTTTACCGCCCTTAGTTACGATTATGCCTGAAGAAGTTAGCTGAAAATCATCATAAATGGCCTGTGTGACCAGCTTGTTGCCGTCCGTAAAACCGATCTTGTAGTCTGTTAGATACGGCTGAATCTGGGAAAACGCAGCAGCATGGACAGAAGTAGTCAAAGCACTTGCCCCGAGTAAGACTGCGGTAACCAGACTGATGGTTTTTGTTTTGATTTTCATTGGTGATTAGCCTCCCTTGGCAAATATTCCCTTCCTTTGACGCTTCGTAGGGTGAAATAGTTTCGCTACACTTTTTCAAGCAACTGGAACCTTTTCTTTCCGTCCACTCGCTTTTAAGCGTGCTATAATTGTTCACACCGACGCAGTATAATCATCGTATACGGATGGGAGTGCTTATAAGAGCACTTGGAAAGGATGTTCCCATGAATTTCTTTGCTGCCGCCTTGCAAAAGCCGGATGTCAGACGATTTGGGATTTTAGCGTTGTTTTGTTTGCTGCTTTACTCCTTGGGAAGTATGCTGAACATGGTTTTGCTAACCTTTTTAGTTACCTATTTAATGAATCGGCTGCATCAATACCTCACACGTCTCACACACAAAGTCGTGCCGATCCATCCCAAGCTGATTCTCATTTTTCTCTATATGTTGCTGACGTTCTTTCTCGTTGTGGGAGGGATGAAAGCCATTCCGGCGCTTATTCATCAAACCGGACAATTGTTCCATCTCATCGAGCAAGTGTACCACCAAAATCAGCACAATGAGTTGGCCCCTTATCTTATGTCTGTTGTTGGGAAGCTCGATATGAAGGGCATCGTTCAGGGCAGCCTTGATTTTCTCGCAGTAGTCAGAAACGTTGGGTTCAATGTCTTTCTGGCGATTATTCTGAGTCTGTTTTTCCTGCTCGGCAAAGACAATGTCGTTACGTTTACCGCTCAATTTCGTACGAGCAAATTATCCTGGCTGTACAACGAAATCGCCTACTTCAGCCAAAAATTCATCCTGACCTTTGGCAAAGTAATCGAAACACAGCTGTTGATCGCCTTATTCAATACGACCTTCACCGTCATCGGATTATGGATCATGGGCTTTCCGAATCTATTGGGACTCGCGATTATGGTCTTCATACTGGGGCTCATTCCGGTTGCAGGTGTCGCCATTTCATTGATTCCGCTCAGTGCCATCGCCTATAGTGTTGGTGGTATCGCAACCGTCGTCTATTTGCTCATTTTTATCATGGTGATTCACGCGCTTGAGGCCTATGTGTTGAATCCTCGCTTGATGGCAACCAAGACTCACTTGCCGATCTTCTATACGTTTGTCGTCCTGATCTTTTCCGAGCATTTCTTTGGCGTATGGGGGCTGATTGTCGGGATTCCGTCCTTTGTTTTTTTGCTAGACATCTTTGAAGTGAAGAAAATGGAGCAACCCCCTGCCAAAAATAGATCCGTTCCAAAAGATGTACAAGTCAACACGTGACAGATAGACATAGAGAAAGGAGCCCCTCGTGAGAAGGGCTCCTTTTTGTTTTTATTTGCCTTCAAACCATTTGATCAAGGCTTGTGTGCCGCTATCAGCCTCACCGTTCGCTGCCAGTTCTTCATAGAGCGATTTGGAGAGTGCGAGTCCTGGTGTCATCAGCCCCATTTCCTCCGCTGCTTCCAATGCGATTCCCATGTCCTTGATAAAATGTTTGACGTAAAAGCCAGGTGCAAAGTTGCCTGCGATCATGCGCGGCGCCAGATTCGACAGCGACCAGCTGCCTGCGGCACCCGCTCCAATGCTCGTCAGCACTTTCTCCGGGTCCAGACCTGCTTTTTTCGCATACGCGATCGCTTCACACACACCGATCATGTTTGTGGCAATACAAATTTGGTTGCACATTTTGGTATGCTGGCCTGCACCTGGTCCACCCTGCAACACAACGTTTGTCCCCATGATCCTAAACACAGACTCCATCGCCTCAAATACTTCCTGATCGCCGCCAACCATGATGGTCAGGCGCGCTTCCCGTGCCCCCACATCTCCACCGGAGACAGGCGCATCCAGGGAATGCAGCTCGTGCTTTTTGGCTTCCTCATAAATATGTTTCGCCAGCGACGGCTTCGATGTCGTCATATCGATCAAATAAGTGCCCGGCTTCGCATTTGCCACAATTCCGTCCGCGCCAAGATACACTTCCTCGACATCAGATGGATAGCCGACCATTGTGATGATGACGTTTGCCTCTTTTGCCAGCTCACTGACATGTTCCTTCCAAATCGCACCGGCTGCCAGCAAATCTGCCGCTTTTTCCTTTGTACGCGTGTACACCAGCACTGTATATCCTGCTTGCAGAAAATGGTTTGCCATGCTTTTCCCCATGACACCCGTTCCTACAAATCCAATGATTCTATCACTTACAGGCAAAGCCATGTGAACCACTCCTTCGTTTCTCTCTTTCCTGTTATCTCGACAATTGTACTTCTCGAATCTATCCGAATATTCCTGCTACGCGTCTTTATGTGTTTAAATGGAAAAAAGGACATATGTCCTTTTTTTTCGTGCGCAAATGCCTTTTACTAAAGAGGGTATAGCCTGCAAGCAAACGAGCAGGAGGCTTGATACATGAAAGAACTTCACGACCGCACCCTTTTGCATACGCTGGTGCAAACTAGTCCTTTGCCCGATATTTTTGATGCCGTTACCCTCCATGAAATGCGCCTGTATCAGGCTGAGAAGGGTGACATCCTCTGTTCGAAGGGCGACCAGCTTCACCACATGTACTTCATTCTGAAGGGAAAAATCAAAATTTTCACGACGCTTCCTAACGGAAAATCTTTGTTGCTGCGCTTTAACAATCCACTCGCGATTATCGGAGACGTCGAATATGTCACACAATGCGAGGTCCGCAATACGGTTGAGTTTGTCCATCGCAGTCTCGTGGTCAGTCTTCCCTTCAAAGTTTTGCAGGAAAACTACCAGAACCACCCGCCTTTTTTGCAATTCATTCTCCATAAAATCAGTCACAAGCTGCATACATCATCGAACTCCACCAGCCTGAATCTGTTGTATCCCGTTGAAAATCGCTTTGCCAGCTATTTGCTCTCCACGCTGTCCAGCGACACAGGGTCGACTGCTTCCGAGGAGCTAAAGACGGCGAAGCTGACAGAGGTAGCCGAGCTGTTGGGCACCAGCTACCGACATTTGAACCGGGTGATCCGCAACCTTTGTGCAGCATCCGTGATCGAACGCAAAAAAAGCGCACTGATTATCAAGGATCGAGAAAAAATCCGTGCGCTTGCGAGCGGAAACATTTATGAGTGATCAACCATATAGGAGGTCATATTGTGCAAGGCATTCTCTTTTCGTTACTCGCTGGCGTTTTTATTTGTCTGCAAGGCGTGTTCAATGCGCAAGCCAGTACAAAGCTCGGACTGTGGCAAACCAATGCGATTGTTCACGCCGTGGGCTTTCTTGTATCGTTCGCGATCTTTCTCTACGTTCGTGATGGCGATTGGAAAAGCATCGGGGAAGTCAACAAGTTGTATCTGCTTGGAGGCGTTTTCGGGGCCTTCATCGTTTTTAGTGTCATGAAAGGCATTACGGCTATCGGCCCTGCCTACGCCGTATCGATTCTGCTCATCTCACAATTGCTTGTCGCCCTCCTCATTGATTCTCTCGGCCTGTTCGGCGTGCAAAAGGTTCCGATTACCTTGAACAAAATCATCGGAATCGGCATCATGATCGCAGGCGTAGTGGTTTTCAAACTCAAATAAAGGAGGAGGGCATCATCGCCCTCCCCTACAGGATCAATTGCTCCGGATTCAGTCCCATTAGCGCCTCATGCACAAACCTTCCGTCTTTTCGAATGAGTATATCGTCAAACCAGATTTCGCCGCCACCGTATTCCGGGCGCTGAATGCAGATCAGGTCCCAGTGAATCGCGCTGCGGTTGCCGTTATCCGCCTGATCATAGGCACGACCCGGTGTGAGATGAAAGCTGCCGGCGATTTTTTCATCAAACAAAGTATCCCCCATCGGGTGCAAAATGTACGGGTTAAACGCAATGGCGAATTCACCGATGTAGCGTGCACCCTCGTCCGTGTCCAATATTTCTATGAGCTTGTCTGTATGGTTAGCGTACGCCTCGACAATCTTTCCTTCCCGAAAAGTAAACCGGACGTTTTCAAACGTTGTTCCTTTGAAGTTGCTGGGCGTATTGTAGCTGATCGTCCCGTGAATCGAATCGCGGACCGGAGAGGTATACACTTCGCCATCGGGAATGTTTCGTTTGCCTACCGCTGTCCGCGTCCCAATCCCTTTGATCGAAAACGTCAAGTCTGTCCCTGGCCCGACGATGCGCACCTTGTCCGTTTTGTCCATGAGGTCGTACAATGGCTGGCACGCTTCGGCCATTTTTCGATAATCGAGTGAACACACGTTGAAATAAAAATCCTCAAACGCTTCTGTCGTCATGTTGGCCTTTTGGGCAAGGGCCGAGGTCGGGTAATTAATGCGCAGTCCCGTAATCTGATTATCAACATGATGGAAAATAGAATCATACGCTTCTGCGTACAGACGGTACTTCTCCTGCGGAACATCCTTCATCTCACTGTCATTGGTCTCGCCATGAACTCCGATATAGCCTTGCATGCCAAACCACATGTCCTTTTCCCACTGAACCGTCTGGGCAAGCTGCTCTTTGGTTAGCCCTTTCAACCATTCCCGCTGGACTTTAGGCCGTACAAAGCGCAGGTGGGGATACGCTCCCTTCGCATACAGCCGCTTCACCAATTCCATTGCCAGCGCTTCTCCTTCATCCACGACCATGATCATAATATGCTGCCTGGCTTGCACATCCAGGCTGTACGAAATTAAGTTGTCTGCTATTTTTCCCAGTCTTTCATCTCTCATCGTGCACGCGTCCTTTCCAGATTTTCATTGCTCTTCCAGCATAACGCGCGTTTGTCAGAGGAATATCATCGGGAAAATCGTGATCCCACTGTTGTGGTCGGGAGAAGCCCTGCCACATGTTTTCCAGTCGCCTATATCCTCTCTTCGTTCGGGCGGTCTCCTTCCAAACATGTGACAGAACTTCCGGACAGCTGTGGATGATTTCGAGCTTTTTAGGCGTTTTGCAAGTTTGTACAAAAAAGTTCTTGAGATCATTGTACTGCACTCACCTTCTAAGATTTGCTTTCAAACAATAACGAGAAGCTGCGTGGAAGAAGCGAATTTCCAGTCCAAGCGCCTCTGGAGCCCAACCTAGCTTCGGAATAAATGGCGGGGAATTTAAGCTTTTATTACATACAAAAACGCATTCACGTTTTCTGGTTTGAAGCGCTCCCGCCATTTATTCCGAAGCGGACAGTCATACTTCTTGCGGGGCGTAGGCCGAAGCGTAGACTGGAAATTCGCTTCTTCCTCCCACTCGAGTCACTTATAAACGAAAAAAGCGATGCTAATGCACCGCTTCTCCATGATTCACTTTCCTAACCGCTTGTGCTGGACATCTTCCACACGCTGACTGATCCTGGCGAGTACAAAGGCGATGATGACCGAGAATATCACAATGCCGTAAAATCCGGCTCCGATCCCTATGCCAATCCCTCCAGCGAAAAAGATCATGGCTGCGGAGGTCAGTCCTTTTACTTTCAAGCCGTCCTTCAAGATGACGCCTGCTCCCAAAAAGCCAAGACCTGTGACAATCTGTGCAGCCAAGCGCATCGGGTCCATCATCGTTCCGTTGCCAGGCGCGCTGTATAGCTTTGTGCTGTAAATGGAAACAAGTGTGATGAGCGTGCAGGCCACGGACACATACATATACGTTTTCAGCCCGGCAGGCTTGTTTCTGTGCGAGCGATCCCACCCGATGAATAAACCGAGAATCGCACTCACCACTACCCGCATATACATTTCCAAGTCATACTTCACATACAACCATTGTAGAGTCTCCATCCTCGTCACCTTCTTATAGCGATAGAGACATGATATGTGCAGATTCGAAAAATAGACCGCCTTCTTCTATATCTTATTTCCTTTCAATCTTCACTTCTGGCCCGACAAAGACTTCAAACAACCGCTCCCAAGGAAGCTTGATCTCCCTATCTGTTAATTCGACGATTTCGCCTTGAAACGTATTCTTGCCTCGCTTCCCGATAACCAGCGATTGATTGGCAAAGTAGTTTTCGTACCATTCGTCCGCATGTGGTGTCAGTGCATCCCTCACAAACTCATTGACTTCGTCATAATCATCTCCGAGATTCCATTCATTTCCGTTTAACTCTTTAACGAGATCGCGTGCTTCTGCCATGACTTCATTGCGGTAATGATGGTCATTTACAAACGATGACAAGAGCAGATTGATATGGGTTTCTGCCGCATCCACCGTTAAGGGCACACCGAACTGATTTCCTTTTTCCAAAAAGGCTGATCGTTGCAACGCCTGTCCCAACGCGCTTCCCATATTGTTTCCCGCCGTTCCCCATGCCGTGTACGCGAACAATTCCGGCAGCTTTACTTCTTCTTGTAGTCGCTCGATCAACTCAGGGTCAGCTTTGTTTGTAATCGTCACGTCTGTAATGGCGACCTGCTTTCCTTCCTCCAGAAGCTCGTTGATTTCTTCGACGAACTCATCCAGGTCTTCGCGTCTCTCTGCGTTGCTCTGTCCTTTTTTCTTCGGTGAATTGATCATTAACACGATATCTGCGTCGTCTTCGTCCCGGACTGGTTTGCCGCCTGCTGCGATGATATGCTTCTCGACATTTACATCAAAGGTCGTGTCTTCAAACGGCGCCGTCCACTCACTGCCGTCTATACCCGAATACTCGACTGCTACTTTTGGATGGATGCGCATTTCATTCAAGGCGAATCTGCTCAACAAGACCGTTCCTACTTCGTCTGCTCCAGGGAAAATCGCTACACGATCCTCTACATCCAGCTCCTTTGCTTTTTTGACCAAGATCTCCCGCTCTGCCCGATGAAGGCCATGGGGAGCAGCGTCATCCTGAGCCAGCACTAAATAATCAATGGTCCCGTCCTTTACCCAGTCGATCAACAAGGAGTTAATCTTGTGGTTACGCTCGCGGGCGTTCAAGTAATCTTCCAGCACAGACTCGGGAATCTCCCTTTCCAACTGATCGAGCCGGTCCTTTTTTTCCGTCATGCCGAGGTTGTGCACTTCATCGTATAAAATGGCCCATTCTCTGATTTGCTCATAGTACTTCAATGTTTCGGGATCAGTCGCCGTCACCGCCAAGCGTTGAATCGTATCGAAGACGTAGATCGGCTTTTTGGAATGTTTATCTCTCAGTCTCTTAATGGCTTCGATATTCGACAGGGCATCTTCATAGGACTGTTGATCGGTACGGGACGCAACCAGCCCGCCATATGCCAGCATGCTGACAGAGATGACTGAGCCGTCCACTTTGCTTGCTTGTTTGATCAGCCAATCGCCAATTTCTTCCCCATCGCCCGGGGTCATAAAGTGACCCAGCATGTCTTCATCCGGCATAATCGCCTCCACCCCGCCTGCCCGTGCTGACATTTGCGGAAAATACGTATTGACCGGGCGATCATCGAGGGGAACAAGGGCGACGTTGGCAATTGGCTTGGGTGACGCTTTTTTCGCCGCAACTATACTCGTCTGCGCAAATGGAACCATGCCTGTTACTAGTGCTGCCATAGCCAGTGTCGAAATGACAACGCGCAACTTTTTCATAGATCCAATCTCCTTTCAACATGAAAAGGTTTAATCAAGGACGGCATTCGCTAGACGCAATTGTTCCTGTAATTTCGCTACGTGAATCAAACGCGGAGTGGTCTTGTCGTGAAACGCAATGGCCGCTGCTGTACCTGCTGCTTGCCCTGTAGCCATACAGCTCGGGGTGAGCCTGATCGTAGCCAGCGCCTCATGCGTCGTAGAGATACAACGCCCCGCCGCAAGCAGGTTGTCGATAGACTGAGGGAGCAGGCATCGATATGGAATGTCATAAGCGCCCTCCCCTTCAATATCTGCTGCTACTACGCCTTTGCCAGAAGGATCGTGAATGTCAACCGGATAGCCGCTTCGTGCGACGACATCCGGAAAACGCCTGCCCGCAACCACGTCTTCGATCGTCAAACTGTACTCCCCGACGATTCTGCGTGTCTCACGGATGCCAATTTGCGTTCCGACTGCGGAGATGGATGCTTTCGCAAAACCCGGAACTTTGTTTTTTAAAAATTCAGACATCATTAACACTTGACGTCTCCCTTCTTCCTCTGCTTCCGTCAAATCCTCAACATCTGTTCCATCCAGCCCCTGCACCCGCGTGCAATTGATCAGAACTTCATCGCTCTCGGGCCCTGTGAAAAACAGAACTTGATCTCGATTAATCGGAACACCTGACAACTTCCAATGCGTATAAAAGCCTTGAACACCCGTCAATGGAATGGACGACAACTGTGAAAACGGCGTCTTATGATAAAACTCATCCGGATGATTAAGCATATACTCTTTCACCTGCTCCAGATCGACGCCGCGCATGCGAAACTTCATGGTCATCGGCTGTGTCAGCCCATCTGCATCTCGACCTTTGCTCGTCGGCGCTCCCGATAAATAAGCGATATCTGCATCTCCTGTCGCATCGACGAACACCTTGGCCTTGATTTCATACTTGCCCGATTTGCTGGTGAGCGTAACCGAAGTAATCTCTTTCCCCTCTACCTTCACATGATCGACAAAGCTGTGTACAAAAAGCTTGACGCCCGCTTCCTTGAGCATTTCCACGGCTACCAGCTTGTAAATTTCCGGATGATACGGCGTGACTGTACTGACGAATCCCACCGTATCCTGCAAATGTCCAGGCGATCCCCCCTTTTCTTGCAAGCGGTCGACGATTTCCTGTGCAATTCCTTTGATGACTTGCTCGCCTTTCTCCGTATGAAACGTCATCCACGGATAAACGAGCGCAATCGTCGACATCCCTCCGAGAAAGCCGTAACGCTCGATCAGGATCGTTTTGGCTCCCAATCGCCCGCTGGCGAGAGCGGCACTGATTCCTGCTGGCCCCCCGCCTACCACGACTACATCTGCTTCCACTACTCGCTCCATCTGCACTCACTCCTTGTTGAACTTCCTTTAATCTTTTAGACCCGTCATCGATACTCCCTCGATAAACTGCTTTTGGGCGAAAAAGAACACGATCAAAAGCGGCAAGGTCGCCATGACGGACGCACTCATCAGATGATGCCAAGCTGTCCCTACTTCATCCGTAAACAAGGACAAAGCGAGCGGCAGCGTCATCAGCTCTCTGTCGTTGATGAAAATGAGCGGATCGTAAAACTCGTTCCAACTCGTCAAAAACGTAAAAATCGTCAGCGTCGCGATGGCTGGCTTCGCCAGTGGCAGCATGATGCTCCAGTAAATCCGCCAACGCGAGCAGCCATCAATCATCGCCGCCTCCTCCAGTTCTTTCGGAATCCCGAGGAAAAACTGGCGCATGACGAACACACCAAAAATTCCGCCTGCCCCGAAAATGGGAAGCACGATCAGTGGCACATGCGTATTGATAAATCCAAGCATGCGCATGAACAAAAACATCGGAATCGACGTCACCTCATGCGGGATCATCATCGTCGACAGCAGCACCAGAAAGACGATATTACGCCCGCGAAACGGAATACGGGCAAACGCATAGCCCGCAATCGAGGCGAATAATACTGTTCCAACCGTGACCAGAATCGCAATGTACAGACTGTTCCAATAGAACAAATGAAACGGCGTATTCGCCAAAACCTCCGTGTAGTTCTCCAAGCGGATCGACGAAGGGATAAACTCTGGCGGAAAGACAAATATTTTGGCTGGCTCTTTTAACGATGTAGAGAGCATCCACAAAAAAGGCACCAGCATCAGTAGGGATATCGCTCCTAACGCTACATAGTGACCGCCAATCCCCAATAACTTGCCCGCATGTAATCCGTGGCGATTACTCTTCATGGAACACCCACCTTTTTCTAAACTGCCACTGCAAGAGCGTGAACACTAAAATGATAAAGAACAGCACAAAGGCAAGTGCAGACGCATAGCCGAATTCAAAGTTTTTGAAGGCACGCTCCCAAATGTAATAGACGAGCACCTTTGTACTGTTATCCGGACCACCCTGAGTCATGACGTAAATCTGCCCAAATACCTTGAGTGAGCCGATGATCGTCAACAACGTGGTTAAAAAAACCGTCGGACTGATCATCGGGATCGTAATCTGAAACAATTGACGCGTCCGACTAGCTCCATCAATGCGTGCCGCCTCATATAAGTGAACGGGCACCTGCTGTAAGGCAGCGATGAACAGAACCATGTTCAAGCCCACATTTTTCAGGACACTCGTCACGATCACCACTGGCATTGCCAGCTTTGGATTGTAAAGCCACGAGGGACCTGTAATCCCGAACATCTGCAAGATTTGATTGATAAACCCTGTGTCTGTCGCAAACAAATACTTCCACACAATTGCCCAGACGATCAGTGATGTCATGACCGGCACAAAAATGGCCGTGCGGAAAATCCCGATCCCCGGCAGCTTGCGCACAAGCAGCAAGGCCAACCCCAACGCCAACACGATGTTCAAGGGGACGAGTCCGGCCGAGAACGTAAATGTATTGCCCACGACCGTCCAAAATTCGGCATCCTGAAAGATCGCTCTGTAATTTTCCAAACCAATAAATTCGGCTTCCCCTAGTAACGGCCAATCCGTAAAGCTCATGTACAGCGCGAGCAAGAGCGGGCCTAGCAACAGCGCCACAAACCCGATGACCATCGGACTTATAAACAGCCATCCTGTCAGATTCGCTTCCCGGTTGAAGGATTTTTTCCTTGTGCCACTTGTTCTCTTATCAGGAGAGAGCGGGACATTCAACTTGCTCTCCATACGATCCCTCCTTAGTTGTCAATCGCATTCCGCAATGCATGGATGGAACGGCGAATTTCATCCTCGGTTCTCCCGATCGCCATCGCTCCTGCTAACAGGACACGTACCCCCGTTTCCCGCAGAGCTTCCATATCCTCTGCCACAATTTTTCGCTGTGTTGGGACGATAATGGGAATGCCTGCCTTCTCTACGATGTACCGATAGGTGAGCAGGTCGGCAAACGTAAGTCTCGTGCCATACTCACTCCCCGGAATAATCGACGCCTCCAATGCGGTCATGGGAAAATGCTTCACAGCTTCCAATCGATTCAAATCAAACTGATCATCGATGGCAAACGTACTCGTCACCCCTCCGATTTTCAAAAGGGAGGCTGGCAAATGATGACCATAGATGGAGATGAAGTCGATTCCCAGCGAATCGAACTGCTTGATTTCCTCGGGATTGAGCTCCTCCATTGACCCGCCCGGGACAATGCCAATCGGCCCTGCGAACTGGCTGCGTATCGTTTGGAGAAAGTCCGTATATTCAGCCAAAGGACCGAACCGATTGCCACTGGCACGGTGGTACACATTGATGTGCATCTTCAAGCCATCTGCACCTTCCTCCATCGCTGCTCTGGCCAAGGTCTCATCATTTTGCGGGAGACTGACCATGAGCAGAAACGGCTTCTCTTCCAGTGCCTGTTGAAAACGATTCATCGTAACCTCCCTTTCAAGTCACAACGGCCTGTATCCCAGACCGTTGTGACGAGCTTACTTTTTCATGATCGGATTGACTTTCTCTTCCAGCGCCTTCACGATATCCGCAGGCTGTGCCGTTTGACCAAATAATTGATCAAATCCAGCCAGTATCGTCGTGTCGATTTTTTGCCAGTCCACATGCCCTGGTTGCAGATGTGCCTTAGGCATTTCGTCGATAACCGCCTGCTTGATGTGTGCAGGGTCTGGGTTGCCTGGAACATTCAAAAACGGATCGGAATTTAGAACAGACAAACGCGGCGGTACAAAGTACGTCGAGGTCTCCTGGACACCCTGCTCACTCGCGAGAAACTTGAGGAATAGCTTAGTCTCCTCCAAATGTTTGGTTCCTTTGAAAATCGAATACCCTGCCTGACCAAGCATCGGTGCCGAGCCTTGTGAACCCGCTGGCATCGGAGCAATGTCCCACTTAAAGTCCTTGATCGTCCGTGCCTTCGAAACGTAGCTGTACACATCAAAGAACATGCCAATTTTGCCTGATTCAAAGCTGACTTGCTCTCCCGCCTTCGGATGCGACCCATCGGTAAACATCATCCGTTGGAGCATGCTGAGTGTCTCCACCCCGTATTGGTCATTCCACGTAAACTGATTCATTTCTTTGTTGAACGGGCCGCTGCCATTTGACCATGAATAGGAAGACAGGATGATCCACGTTTTCCAATCACGGAAGAAGTTGGCCCCGTAGATTTTGCTCACCCCGGTTCCGCTCGAGATCGCTTGTGCCGACTTTTCGAACTCCTCCCACGTCCATTTTCCTTCTTTCGCTAGTTCGTTCGGCGATTTCAGGCCTGCCTTGTCAAACAAGTCTTTGTTGTAAAACATCACGGTAGGCGGGGTAGAAAACGGCAGTCCGTACAATTTGTCGTCTTTTTGGAACAGCTCAAGCGTCGACGGAATAAAGTCGTCCAGCTTAAAAGCAGCATCGTTCTTTACATCCGAGACATCTTCCAATATCCCATTCTCCATAAACTGCGGGACCATTCTCTCAGACACCCACCCGATGTCAGGCAGCTCCTGACCAGCAGCCAGCACCGTCACCTTTTGCTGGTAATCGGGGAATGGCACAGATTCCAGCTTCACCTTGATGGTCGGGTTTTGTTGGGTAAATTTTTCAGAGAGCTTCGTATACAGGTCCAGGTGGGCTTGGTTGCCCCATGTCAAAAACGTAAGCTCGACTGCTTCTTTCTTGCCCGTTGTGGAGTCACCGGGAGTTGTCGCGGTGTTGCTGCACCCAAATGTAAACGCTGTCAAAGCAGTAGACAATGCCAACAGGATTGCCTTTTTCATGGCGTACCTCCTTATCTGTTTTCCCTGTCACCAGTATAGAATTGAGTGAATAGTAAGATAAATCACGCGGTATTTAGATTTGGTATGAGATTTAAAGATCTTCAGTACCTACGCTGTCTCGGTAGCCTCCGGGTGTCATCCCGACTTCCTTTTTGAATACCAGCATGAAATGCTTCGCGCTCTGATACCCTACTAAGCGGGCGATATCATACACCTTCAGCCTCGTCTCGTATAACAGCTGCTTGGCGCGGTTCATCCTCACCTGCGTGATGTAGTCAGAAACATTTTCCCCCGTCTCGGTCTTGAACAATTGACTCAAATAAATCGGATTCAAATGAACAGACTCCGCCAGCGTCTGGAGTCTCAGATCCCCGTCCAAATGATCGTGAATGAATGCTTTTACCTTGCGAATGATTTGTCTTTCTTCTCTGTGGCTGCCGTCGACAGTGTTTTCTTCTTCCCGGACTTTCTTTTTGCGATCCAACACTTGCCTGATTTTTGCGAGCGTGCTTATCAGTTCTAATCGATCAATAGGCTTCAAAAGATAGTCGGAGACTTTGTACTTCAATGCTTTCTGTGCGTAGTGAAAATCACCATAGCCACTAATAATCACGATCGGCAACTCCTCATACATCTCCCGAATTTTCCCGATCAGCGCCAAGCCGTCGACTTCCCGCATGCGGATATCTGTCACAATCAAATCAGGCATTTCCGTGCGCAGATAATGCAGGGCATCCTTCCCATTTTCCGCTTCTGCCATAACGGCAAAACCAGATGTTCCTTTTTCAATTAACATTTTCAAGCCTTCCCGAATCATTCTTTCATCTTCCACCAGCAATACTTTGTACATGGCGTGATTCTCCCTTCTGGAAATCGAGTGGAATCCTCATCGTAATTTTCGTGCCTTGATCCGGTCTGCTCTCAATCGTCAGCCCGTACTCTTCCCCGAACAATAAGGTCAGCCGCTGGGAAATGTTTCGCAGTGCTGTTCCATTGTGTGCGTTGCCTGTCAACTCATGCTGCTGCATAGGCGTATGCAGACTTGTGAGCAGATGACTCAATGATTGCTCAGACATTCCCTTGCCATTGTCCCTCACGCTGATTTGCATGACACCCTCCTGACAAAACGCCGTGAGCCATATCGTCCCGCCCTGTTCCTGATGCTCAATCCCGTGTGCAATTGCATTTTCAAGCAAAGGCTGTAGCAGCAGCTTCGGGATACGCTGATCCGACAGACTCTCTTCTACGTCCATAAACACTTGAAGGCGTTCTCCCAGACGAATCTTTTGGATACGGACATAGGATTCTAACGACGCCAGTTCTTGCATCAGCGTAACGTGCCCATCCTCTCGAGCGACCGTATAGCGCATGAGCTTTCCGAGCGAAGAAACCATGTCGGACACATCGTAATTACCCGAGCGGATCGCCATCATATTGATCGATTCGAGTGTGTTGTAAATAAAATGCGGATTGATCTGGCTCTGCAAGGCCGCCAGCTCCGCCTCCCGCTCACGCAAGCTGCTAAGATACACCTCATTGACAAGGCGGTTGATTTCCTCGACCATCTGATTAAATTGCTCGCTAAGCTTCCCGATCTCGTCTTGGGACTCGACAGGAACTCGTTCATGGAAATTACCTCGCTTTACTTGCAGCATCTTTTCTTTCAATTGAACAAGCGGCTTGCTGAGCGAATAGGAAAAATAAATCGCGAGTCCGCCAGCGACGAGTAAAAACATCGCCGCAATCAGCATCGTAAAGCTGCGCAAGCTATTGGATTCTGCGAGCAGGATATCGAGCGGTATCAGACTGATCACCACAAGCCCCGTCTCTCTCGATTGATGATCCACGAAGAGATATCGCTGTCCCTGAATCATCATCTGGTTCGCATCCCCACGATTGATTCCTTCGGTTTCTTGCAGCAAAGTACGATAGCCCGGTGAGCCTTCGCTCTCCCTCTTTTCATAAAACAGCTCGTTTCCCTCATTTACGATGATCAAGCTCCCATCCTTGGTAAAAGGCATATCGGACAAGATTTGGTCAAACATGTCCATCTTCATATCGATTTTAATAATCCCGAGCGGTACCTTCGTATACGGCTCTCGCAATAACCGAGCCACTGACACATAGCGCTCACCAGAGGCATCCAAATAATACACGGGCCGATGCTGTGGAATAATGACGGCTGCCCCCTGCTCCCTGATCACACGCGAATACCATCCCTCTTCTGCCAAGTCTCCCTTGCTCTTCATGATGGAAGGGTCCAGATTGGAAAAAATCATGCCATTCCCCGCGATGATTTGAATGCCTTTTACTTCTGGTCGGCTATAGGAAAGACTGGAGATATACAGCGTCATCTTCTCCCTTTTTTCCATGGAGAGAAAAGAAGTAGCTGACGTATTTGTCTGAATTTCTTTTAAAATGGACAGGACTTCTGGATCGTAGAGCGGCATGAGAGATAAACGCTTCATCTCCCGTATATTGCGCTCCAGGTTGCGATTGATCTGCCCCACAATCTGCCCTGTGTATTCAGCCGTCCTTGATTCCGTTGAAGCTGAAAACTGGCTGTACGTGATGATTCCTTGCAAGCTTAACGGGATTGCAATCAAGCAGAGAAAAAGCGTGAGAATCTTCGCCCGCAGTGTACTTTGCAAAAAAAGCGCCGAGACTTTTCTTTTCATAATGGCCCCTTTCCACTTGTTTGAATAATCAGTATTTTTTCATGAAAAAAATCCGTCAGATCAAAATCCTGACGGGCTGTTCCTCAGTTTATTTCGATGCCCATGGAGAGACAATCGTAGAAGGTATCCTCAATCAAAAATTCTCTCGTCACGCTAATCCCGAATTCTCTGCGTCAGCGATTTTTCCTAAGCGGATGATGACCCCTTGGCCAGACCTAAGCTTGGATACCTTCATAAGAACCTCCCAGCATGGATACTTTTCATACTATTTAAACAAAAAAACGGACGCCTGTTAACCGTCCGCTTGTAGCTTGTACGACTATTCTATTGTTTTAAAGTAAAGGACGGTATCATGCAGGCTGCCATCAGCCGATCGCCCAAACCCCTGAATGCGTCCTGCTTCCTGGTAACCCATCGACTGATACAACTGGTTGGACGGATCGCCCGCTCGTGTATCCAAAACGAGGAGGCTGCGGTCTTCCACAAGGGCCCTAGCCTCTGCCAGCAGCATCAGGCCACGTCCAATCCCTTGACGCTGCGCTCTAGGATGAACCATCAGCTTGGCGATTTCTGCCCGATGCAATCCATTTGGACGACTCACCAGATGCAGCTGGATGGTTCCGACGATGACATCTTCCTGTATAGCTACCCAAATTTTCACATGTTCTTGGGGCACCGAAGTCCAATAGGCGCGTGCTTCCTCCAGCTGCATAGGCGGTAAAAAGCCAAGCGAAGCACCATCCTCCACGACATCGATCAGCAACTGGGACAGCTGACGCAGTTCTTCCTCTGAAAACTCGATTCCTTCCCGATAACAAAGTGCTGGCTTCATGAAAGCCCCTCCGAATTGTTTTTAAGGTCGATATCCGTACATACTGAAAACAAACAGCAAGCATAGATAGATAATCGCTGCGGGTACAATGGTAAGAGCAATGAAAAACCTTTTCTTCACACTGTTGTTTTTTCGAAACAACCAAAAGTAGATGAACAGCAGGATGAGGAGAAATGGGACAAAATAAAAGCCGAGCATGAATCCAACCCAATCCGAGTTGGTTTCCCAGAACTGCTCCGGCACGGGCACCCGATGATATTCACTATATATCTGTTCTTTACGAGAGATAAATAGGTAGGATAGCACGAGATAGTAACCGAATATAACGAATTTCAGCCACGGCTTGATCTGTTTCGCGGCAAGTGTTATAGAAAAGATGATCCCCACGATAAACCATAATGCCAAGTATTCCATCTGGATCCCTCCTACGAAGGATTATAGGGATCGGATCTGCTGGAGATAAGTACCAACTTTTTTTGGTACCTCACCCTCACATGATTGCAAGAGTCGACAAAATTTGGAATACTCCCTATAATAGACTTGTCAAACAACACGGTATGCGAGTATCTTTTTCAATAGAAAGCTCACTACCTGTAGGAGATGGTCACGATAACGTACGCCCTTTCGTTTTTCCTGTCGTTTTGTATCGTTATGGTGCTGATTCCGCCTCTGGCTAAATTGGCATTTCGACTTGATTTTGTGGACAAGCCTCGTAAAGACGTGGAAAGAAAAATTCACCGGGAGCCTATCCCATTGACAGCCAGCTACGCTATTTTTGTCGGCTTTGCTGCATCGTTTTTGCTCTTCTCGAAAGAATCAACCGGGCAAACGATCGCTGTTCTGTCAGGCTCACTACTGCTGCTTATTATCGGTACCATTGATGACTGGTACAAGACGCAAGGCAAGGATTTTTCCGCCCTGCCCAAGCTGATCGTCCAAGTATCGGCCGCGGTGATTGTCTACTTGTCGGGTATTACTTTTTCCGGCTTTTACAATCCTTTGAGTGGCGAATACATATTGCTCCCGGAATGGTTGCAGTTCATTCTGACCATCTTGTGGATTTTCGGAGTAACGACGGTCATCAATTTTTCGGATGGCATGGATGGCTTGGCTGGAGGGCTTTCTGCGATCTCCGCAGGCACGCTCTTCGTGGTCGCTTTGGTAAAAGGACAAAGCACATCTGCGATTATGGCGATCAGTCTGATCGGTGTTGCCTTGGCTTATCTGCGGTACAACAAGCCGCCGGCCAAAATTTTCATGGGAGATGCAGGCGCGACCTTCCTCGGTTTTATCTTGGCAGTCATCGCGTTGGATGGTGCCTTCAAGCAGGCAACGGTTCTCTCCTTGTTCATTCCGATTTTAGCACTCGGTGTGCCGATTTTCGATAATCTGTTTGTGGTGACCAAACGCTTCCTGCAAGGTAAGCCGATCTATCAAGCAGATGCCAGCCAGGTTCATTATCGCCTGCTGCGTTCTGGACTCAATCCAAAGCAGGTCGTCACCTTCCTGTGCTTGATCAGTGTTTGCTTTAGTCTGACGTCCATTATCCTGCTCCTGCTCGGAGTATAGGTTATCGGTCACAACGAAAAATGCCGCTCGGGTCTAATTCCGGCGGCATTTTTTTATGAGCGGATCACGCGAAGTCTCGCTTCGCTGTCGTGGTCGTCTGAAACGTTTGAAAGCCTGTCCGTTCGTACAACGCAATCGCAGGTTCGTTATGGGTGCCTGTGACGAGATACGGCTGCAAGCCCTTTTCCAGCGTTCGGTTCACAAAAAAACGGACAAGCTCTTTGCCGTAGCCTTTGCCTTGATGCACGGGATCTACGAACACATCGTAAACCTCGCCATGTCCTGTGATGATCAAGGACCCTACAAATACTCCCTCATGCTCGAATAAGTAAATGTCTTCTCTCATATCGTTCAGGAGCCATTTCTTCCATGCGTTCATCGTTTTCTCAGGATAGTCTGCCAAACGGTATGGCTGAAGATCAATGCCTTTGCGTACCTCATAGTAAGCGTCACTCTGCGATTGGATGTACATATCCATATCGGACTCGGTGAATTTTCGTACGTCGAGAGTCGGTTCCGGCCCGATCTCTCCTGTGTATTTCATCAGATGATGTCCCCAGAGAGAAGCAAAGCCTCTCTTGGCAAAAAAATCAGCACCCTGCCCGTGGTCTACGCGATAGGTAGCCATGACTGCCGTCGGCTTCTCCTCGTGCTGTTGCAATTCCAGCCAAAGCTTCTCGAACAGCCGGGAGCCGATTCCTCGCTTTCGATGGTCTGGTCGGGTATAGACGTATATTTCTGCTGTCCCGTCTTCACCGGAGGAGTTCAAATCATATGTGCCACAGCCGATGATTTGCTCGTTTTCCTCCCAGATGTAAACTGTAGCTTTTTCCACGATATCGCCAATCTCTTCGGTCCTCCAAAGCATGCCTTCGCCAATCATCGTCACGATTGTCTCTTTTTCTTTTGATTGCGCTTGTCGGATCATCTACGCACCCCTCCGTTCTCTCCCGTTAGCTCTGTTGGACGGTTGCTGCTTCTGCGGCTTTTTCCAGCTTCTTGCGATGTTGCAAGCAAGCTTCGCATCTTCTGCTTTTTCGCCCAAAAGCCGTGTAGTATTTGCTTTTTTTGCAAGATCGGCACGTAATGTACAGCGAGCTCGACAAATTGTAGTTCTCTTCTGGCGTGTTTTCCTTCAAGTGTACCGTCTTGTTGTATTTGATGAGCAAATGAGCCGTATGGATGGCATCGACCAAGGCCGAGTGCAGCCTGCCCTCCTGGATGATTCCTGCCGTGTCAATCGCTTCTTTCAGACTCATCTGCTTGCGATCAGCCAAAAGCATGCTAATTGGCGGCTGGATGTCGTTGTAATTGCGCATCCAGTTGAAGTCCAATCCGAATCGCGCACAATGCTCGATCATCAGCCGCTTGTCGTCTTGCCCCCATGTGCACAGGTAGTACTCAGAATCGTTGCCAATCCACTTCATAAATTCTGCGAATGCCCGCCGAAACGGGATGAAGGTTGGCATGTTCTCTTTATCGAGACCGATGAACTTGCGCGTTCTCTCTGTGATTCGGCGCTCAATGGCTGGAAACGTGTAGCGCTGAAATGTGTCGACCTCTACGCCATTTTTTCCGGGTACGACTTTTGCCGCTCCGATCTCAATAATTTCCGGGATCTTGTCTTTCTGATAAGTCAGTGTCGTTTCAAGGTCAAAAACAATGATCTGCAAGCGTTATCACATCCTGTATGTATTGTCTCTATTATGGCTCGGATCGGGCATAGAAAGCAAAACAAAGACAAAAGCGGCTGCCTGATTGAAACGAAAAAGGATAAGAACCCATAGGATTCCTATCCTTGTGTTTAGTTGTTTAGCTTGGCGATTTTGTGGTCTCTCTCGTCAACTGACGCAATCCGTAGCTCATCCTCGCTACTTGCCCGTCTTCATCCCGGAAAAACTCAATCCAGGGGACGGAGTCTCTTTTTTGGAAAACGAAGCTGTCTTTTTGTACCGGTATCAGTGGGTACGAAAGACCATCGACCTCCAGGAATAGCTTGCCTTCGTTTTTGGCTATCGATGCGCTTACCCATTCCTGCGAAGAGTAGCGACCCTCGTACAGTGAAAACTGCTCATCGTCGACCGCGTATGGATCATAGGCATAGACCGGAGCTCCGGCTGGTCTTGCAAAGTAACTGTTCAAAAAGCCCAGGACCAACTCTCGGACACTCACACCATCGAGATTGACCAAAATCACGCCCGTAATCCCTTGATTCGGAACCGAAAAAATGTGCGAGCTGATTCCCTTCAACGAACCGCCATGCTCTACCAGCAAGCCATCTGGAAAGGCAGGCGAGACCATCAGACCATAGCCGTAGGAGCGGTGCCCGTCTACACGAGCAAAGGGAGTGAGCATCTGCCGGATGCTATCGGCAGACAGAATCGGTGTCGGGTTTCCCGCTGCACCCAAACGAAAGACCTCTAAATAAGCGAGCAGATCATTCACAGTTGATTTGAGGAAACCGGCTGCTCGCATCGCTGGGGCATCGTGCCAGATGGGTGCTGCAATGATTTCGTTTTCGTCCTCGATTTTTTTGTTGGTATACAAGATCGTGACGTCATCCTTGTCAGCCAATTCATCCACGGAGAAAACGGTTCTGTCCATACCCAGCGGCTGCAAAATATGCGTCGCAACGTAGTTTTCATACGTCTGGTTGCTGACCCGTTCAATGATCGCCCCCAAAAGCCCGTACGCATCGTTGTTGTAGCTAAAGGCACCCCCTGGCTCTGAGAGCGGCTTCCCTTTGAATCCAGCAATGGCTTCCATGACTTCTTCGTACGTATCCAAGTAAGGCACTGTCTTCAGTTCTTCCTCTGCCTTGGTTCCAATGACAGCAGGGTCATTCTCCATGCTCCGCCTCATTGCGCCGTCTAAATAAGGCATGGGTGCTATTCCAGGCGTATGTGTCATGAAGTGATGAATCGTCATGCGCGCTGTCAGCTCGTGGTCGCCCGCCCGAAACTCAGGCAAATATTTCACAACCGGATCGTGGACAGACAGCTTTCCTGCCTCCTGCAACTGCATGATCGCAACGCAGGTAAACGATTTGGTGATGGATGCGATGCCAAAAACGGTGTCGCGGGAAAGTGGCAGTTGCTGCTCCCTGTCACGAAAACCGAACGTCCCCTCGTACAAAAGCTCACCATCACGTGCAACCGCAATAGCTGCGCCAGGAGCCTTCGCCTCGTCCAGCAGCTGCTGTGCATACGCCTGGAACTGTTCCTTCCATGCCGTCATTTTTATCAACTCCCCATTGCTTGCTCATAAATCGCTTTTGCAACACGGGCGATGGTTAGCTCTGCGGCTTCTTTGTCAGTCACACCGCGTGATAGTGCCGTGATCGCAATCATCCCTTTTCCTTCGGGCAAATAAATGATGCCAGCATCGTTGACGACATCATTAACGGTTCCTGTCTTATGAGCGACCTTTGTTCCTTCTGGCAACAAGTACGGCAGACGGCTGTTGTAATGCTGACGTCGCATGATGTCCAGCATCAGCTCGCAGGAGGCTTCCGTGAGAATTTCTTTTCGCGCAATCATGATAAGCAGACGGTTCAGCTCGGCTGGTGTGGCTACGTTATTATCACGGGTAGGTATCGAAACATCGTGGATCAATTCGTAATTGCCTGACTCTTCCCGTCGCATGAACTCATCGAATCCTTCCTGAGAAGGTGTGGGCTCGTTCATACCTACACAGTGGTTGAGAAGCACCCAGCAATTATGACGCAAATGAATCTGCGAAAGACCCAGTTCGTGCATGTGCTCATTCACCTTGTCGATACCGCCGATCAGCTCGAGGATTTGGTCTGTCGCGTAGTTATCGCTGACAATCGTCATCAGTGTCGCCAAGTCTTTGACTGTTAAGGCCGCTCCAGCATCCAGCTCTTGCAAAATGCCTGACCCCGGCACGCGATCCTCCCATTTCAGTGTTACCCGCTGGTCGAGGCGGATTCGTCCTGCTTCCACCTCGCGCATCAAGGTGACCATGATCGGAATTTTGAATGTACTTGCCAGTTGAAACAACTCTTCATCCAGATGCCCTACTGTCTCTCCTGTTTCCAGATGTACAGCTGCGATCCCATAAATACCGGGAGCTTCCTTAAGCACGTTCTCTACTGCTTGCTGCCATGTCATGAAAATTCCTCCCCCATCGCTTGTGAAACGGCCCACACATGGATTTTCGTGTCGGCCATTTCCTTTGACGCGCTATTGTTCTTTGTATCCCCACTTGAAGTCGATGTACCCTAAAGGATCGACCGTGATACCTTTTACCTTTTCATTTTGTACCCATGAATTCACGCTGGAATAGACACCTGTGACCGGCATTTCTTCCATCAGGATGCTCTCTGCTTCGACCAGATACTGATTGCGCTTGGCCTCATCTGGCTCGGCGTACGCCTTTTTTACCAGTTCTACGTACTTCTCACTAAACCAGAAGGTAGAGTTATTGGAGCTGTACTTCTCCATCATTAGCTCCAGGAAGTTGACGGAGTCATTGTAATCTCCCGTCCAGCCTGTTCGGGAAATCATGTACTTCCCTTGCTCCTGATCGTCAAACATGACCTTCAATTCTTTGTTGATCAGCTTGACGTCCACACCGAGAGATTGCTTCCATTGAGCCTGCAACGCTTCGGCAATCTTCTTGTTGAGGTCGGACGTATTATAAAGATAGGTGATTTCGGGCAGCTTGGTGATGCCCATCTCCTTCATTCCTTCTGCCAATAACTGTTTCGCCGTCTCCACGTCGTTATCCTTGAAATATCCTTCCGGCTTCAGGGAGGCGGAAAGGGGGACGAAGCCCATCAAGGGAGTCTGTCCGGCTTGGCCGATGTTTTCAGCGATGTCACTGCGATTGATCGCGTAGGCAAACGCTTTGCGGATTTTGCTATTCGTAAATGGCGGCTTTTCCGTCTGGAACAAGAGATAGTAGTTGGTGGCACGTTGCATGGTTTGCAGCTTGCCTTCGTCGCGCAACGGTCCAATGGCATCCGCAGGCAGTCCGCTAATCGGTCCACCAGCCCAATCCAGCTCGCCACTATTGAACAGCTCCAGCTCGGTATTCGTATCTTCTATCATGGAAAACTCGATTTCGTTAAACTTCACGACGTCCTTGTCCCAATAGTGCTCGTTTTTGGCCAGCTCAATCTTGTTTTTATGCTCCCAATTCACCAGCTTGAACGGCCCATTGGTCACGATGGACGCGGGCTTTTTCGCCCAATCGGGATTGGCTTCTATCACCTTTTGATTGACCGGATAGTAAAAGGTCGCAAGTGTCAGGAAGTAAGGGGTAGGGTTTTCCAAGGTGACTTGCAGTGTCTTGTCATTGACGACCTTGATGCCGACATCCTCCGCTTTCGCCTTCCCTTCGTAAAAGGCGCGGGCATTTTTGATCGGATAGTATTTGTAGGCGGAGCCGCTGGCTGTCTTCGGATTGAGCACGCGCATCCAGCCAAAGGCGAAGTCTTGAGCCGTAACCGGGTCGCCATTGCTCCACTTGCTATCACGCAAAGTAAAGGTATACACCTTTTTGTCCTTAGATACTTGAATGTCGGATGCAACGGAATTGACTGGCTTGCCATCCTTGTCCAATCGAACGAGCCCGTCGTACAGCGAACGGATGAAGGCGCCGGAAATCACGTCGTTGGACATGCCTGAATCAAGTGTTTCAGGCTCGGCGGCATTCATTCGCAAGGTCTGCTCTGCCGCAGGCTGCACAGTTGCCTGCTGTGCTGGCGCTGGTTGCTGCTGGTTGTCTGGTGCGGTTTGAGTCGGTGTATTGCCGCTGCTACAGCCTGCAAATAGTCCCGTAAGCAATACGAAGAGACTTGTCATGACAACTGGTCTTTTCATGCTGTACCCCCCTGTTTGAATCGGATTACCGAATATTGAATAAATATTCTGCAAATTTTATGCCATTCGTGTTTTCCGTTGTTCTTTTGGTGAGATTATTCAGTGCTGAATACTTTTACCCGGTTTGGTCCGACAAGTTTCTATCAGTAGTCTCTGTCACGCAAAAAAGAAGTATTCATCCTTGAATACTTCTATTCATCCGAGCATATTGAGGCTGTCCTCTCTAGCTTATCGCTGGTTCATACATGGCTACCGCATCACATGATCGTCGGCAAAAAACGATCGGGACGTGCTTTTGCTTCGCCAGCTTCTTCATATTTTTACTCAAGCTGTGACTCACGAAGTTAATAAAGACAAGAACAAGCTCCGTATCAGAAGGAATCGTCGCCTTCACATCGGATTTTTTGCGACCTGATACGTGATAGACATTCTGGAACCCTTTGTTCTGCAACAAGCTCTCGATTTCTGCTACCCGATCTCCTCCTACCACGAGAACGCCTGCCATAGTCCTTCCTCCTCTCTTTTTTCCACGCCTATTTCTATTTTCCGGTGCGTTCTTGGGGAACTTTTGCATCAGGCTTTTCCGCGCGGAGTCTGTATTTTTCCGTCCGTTCAATCTGAACGACCTGCGAATCGTGAACCACAATATGTATGGAGCCGTATTCCAGATCGTTCAGTGCGCGTGCGATTTTCTCCAATAAGAGATCGTCTAGGGAAATCTTATTTTTTGCCATGGGGACTACCCTCCTGTTTCGCCAAAAATTAATGTATATGATTCATTTTCCTTCGATTGACGGAAAGCTCCCTGCGCAACTAGACAGCTTGGTTGTCTTTGTCCTCGCGGGAGCTTTCGGTCGACCGATCAGCTAATTCTTTAAAAACCGATGCATTTACTATGATATGAAAATTTTACCATACGACTCTGCTATCGGTCAATGCCCCGTGCAGTTCTTCGTTTCCCCGTTGATTCCCTTTACACCAAATGACAGGCGACAAATCTGTCGGTGCTAACTTCGCGAAAAGCAGGCACTTCCTGTCGGCAAATGTCTTTCACATACGGGCAGCGCGTGTGGAATTTGCACCCTGCCGGAGGATTCGTCGGACTTGGCATGTCTCCCTGCAGGACGATGCGTTCGCGCTTTTTCTTCGGGATCGGGAGAGGGACAGAGGAGAGCAATGCTTTGGTGTACGGATGAAGCGGCTCCAAAAACAATTCATCCCGAGGTGCCAGCTCCAGCAATGACCCCAAATACATGACGCCGATCCTCGTGCACAGATGCTCCACGACGCTTAAATCATGCGAAATAAATAAGTACGTCAGCTTCCTTTGCTCCTGCAACTCTGCAAACAAATTGATGATTTGGGCTTGGATCGACACATCCAGAGCTGATACTGGCTCATCCGCGACGATAAAATCTGGGTTCATCATAATGGCCCGTGCGATACCGATCCGTTGACGCTGACCGCCAGAGAACTCATGCGGATACCGATCGACATGATACGGTGCCAATCCACATAAAGCCATGACCTCTAAGACTCTTTCTCTGACCTCCGTTTGTGGGAGCAGCCCGTGATCAAGCAGCGCTTCCCCTAGTGCTTCTCCGATTCGGACACGCGGATTCAGCGAACTGTACGGGTCTTGAAAAATATATTGCATCTGCGGGCGCAAAGCTCGGAGCTCATGACGATTCAACGCGTGCACATCGATACCCTGGAAGCGGACTTCTCCCTCTGTCTTTTCCAAAAGGCGCAGGATGGTGCGACCTGTCGTGCTTTTCCCGCTGCCGGATTCACCGACCAGCCCGAACGTCTCCCCTTTTTGGATAGAAAAGCTGACGTCATCCACCGCTTTTACATGTCCGACCGTCCTGCCCAGAAGCCCTCCGGTAATCGGGTAATATTTTTTCAATCGGCGCACTTCCAGCAAATTACTGTCCACGGTCGATCTCCTCCTCATACAGCCAGCATGCGACCTTTCTGCCGTCTCCCTTATCACGCAAAGGCGGCTGTTTCACCCGGCAAATGTCCAAGCACTGATCGCATCGGTCAAGAAAATAGCAGGATTCACCGAGGGTCGTCGGATTCGGCACTTGACCAGGGATGGAATACAGCTTGGCTCTACGTTGATTCAACACAGGCTTGGAGCGAAGCAAGCCTTGTGTATATGGATGCTTCGGCTCCTCGAACAGCTCGACGACAGGAGATACCTCTACCACTTTCCCTGCGTACATCACGACCACATGATCGGCCATTTCCGCTACGACACCCAGATCATGCGTGATAAAAAGAATCGCTGTTTGGGCTTCGTCCTTGATTTTGCGCAGCAGATCGAGAATTTGCGCCTGAATGGTCACATCCAAAGCAGTCGTCGGCTCATCGGCGATCAACAGGCGAGGATTGCAGGATATTGCGATGGCAATCATAATGCGTTGCAGCATGCCCCCGCTCAATTTATGGGGGTACGATTTGGCGATTTCTTTTGCCCGCGGGATTCCGACCAGCTCGATCAACTCAACGGCTCTCGCTTGGGCTGCTTTTTTGCTTAGGCCTTGATGCTCCATGATCGGCTCCATGATCTGCTCACCGATGGTCAGTACGGGATTGAGAGACGACATCGGCTCCTGGAAAATCATTGCCAGCTCGTTGCCCCGAAGCTTTCGCATTTCTTCTTTGCTGACTTTTCGCAGATCACGGCCTGCAAACCATATCTCACCCGAAACGATACTGCCTACCGCCTCTGGGATTAGTCTCATCAATGACATGGCTGCCGCGCTTTTGCCGCAGCCTGACTCGCCTACGATGCATACGGTCTCTCCTTCATGGATGCGCAGATCGAGGGCATCAACTGCTTTGACCACGCCTTGTTCGGACTTGAAGTGCGTGCTTAGATTTTGGATGTCGACTAAAGCATTCATGCTTGGCTCACCTGCCTTTTCGTGTATAGAAGGAGCTGTAGTGGAGGGGGAGAAGTGGTTTCCAGTCTACGCTTCGGCCTACGCCACGCAAGGGGGATTCACTGTCCGCTTCGAAAAAAATGGCGGGAGCGCTTCAAACGTAGAAGTTTCAATGAAGTATTTCATAAGTGAAGCTTAAATTCCCCGCCATTTTTCTCTACGCTAGGGCGGGCTCCAGAGGCGCTTGGACTGGAAATCACTTCTCCCTACGCTGCTTTATTGTGAAAGTTGGTTCACGATGGTGATATCAAAAACTCATCAACGCTTCTGCTTCGGGTCCAAAGCATCCCGCAGCCCATCTCCCAACAAATTAATCGAGATCACGGTAGCAAAAATAGCAATCCCAGGAGGTACCCACAGCCACGGTCTTTTCTGAAAATCGATCAAGGTATTCGCTGCATCCATCATGTTGCCCCATGTTGGCGTTGGCGGAACGACACCGAGGCCGAAGTACGATAATACGGATTCACTCAGGATGGCACCACCGACGTTCAAGGTGGCAACGACAATCAAGAGTGGGGTCAGATTGGGCAGCAAATGGAAGAAGAGCTTGCGTCTGTCGCGCAGACCGAGTACTTCTGCTGCTTGCATGAATTCACTTTCGCGCAGAGTGAGCATCTGGCTGCGGACCATTCGGGCCAAGCCGGGCCAGCCGATCAGGCTCAGCATGACCATGACGATGTAAATGCGGTAGTCGGTCGGGATTTTCCACTCGGAGAGGACTGCGCCCATAATAAACAAAAGCGGCAGACCAGGAATGGTCATAAGCACGTCTGCTACACGCATGATCACTTGATCGACCCACCCGCGGTAAAAGCCAGCTAGTGCACCGAGAAGGGCGCCAATGGAAACGGAGAGCACCATGGAAGCGATGCCGACTGTCAATGAGATTCGGCCAGCCTGCATCAACCGCGTCAAAATGTCTCTGCCCAAACTGTCCGTCCCGAGCCAATGAGAGAAGCTTGGCGGCTTGTTGATCATGGCCGTATTAATCTTGCCGGATGCGTACGGAGAAAAAAACGGACCGATGAAGCATACCGCTGCCATGACGAGTAAAAACACAAGTCCAAACATGGCCAGACGCTTCTTTTTCAGTCGCATAAACGCCTCGTGCCACAAAGAAGAACGCAACGCTACCTGCTCCGGTCTCGTCACCTCCGCTACTTCACTTACCGTTGATGCCATCGGTTTTCCCTCCTATTTCAACCGAACCCGTGGGTCAGCCACTCTGTACAGCAAATCAGCAGATAAGTTTCCGATGACGGTGAGAATCGCCAGGAACATCGTAAAGCCCATCAAGAGCGGGTAGTCCCGTACAGAAAACGCCTGCATGTACAACTGTCCGACACCGGGCCAGTTAAAGATTTTTTCCGTGATGATCGCCCCACCGAACAATGCTGGCAGCTCAAAGCCCAGCAGTGTAATGGCCGGCAGGAGCGCATTGCGCAGCGCGTGCTTGTGCAGGACTGCTTTTTCCTTCAATCCTTTTGCCCGGGCCGTGCGCACGAAGTCTTGTTGAATGACCTCCAGCATGTTCGTTCGAAAATAGCGAGTCAGCGTCCCCACGCTCAACAAAGTCAGCACCGTCACAGGCAAAAACATATGCTGGACCACGTCCCACGCATAGGCGAGCCCTGTTTCCTTGCTGCCGATCGTCATCATGCCCCCTGCGGGAAACAGCTTGGCATCAACGGCAAACATCTTGATAAACAGCAGCCCGACGAAGAAGACAGGCAACGACATCGCAGCAAAAACACCGATCGTCACGAGCGCATCGAACCAGGAATGCTGCCTCGCAGCAGACAGAACGCCGATTGAGATCGCAATCAGCCACGTAAAAAAGGTAGAGGTAATCGCCAGCAAAAACGAATTCCAGATATAATCGTTCAACAGCGACATCACCGGCTGCTGGTATTGCAAGGAATAGCCAAAATCGCCTTGGAGGGCGTTTTTCATCCAGATGAAATATCGTTCGACAACAGGCTTATCCAGTCCGTACATCGCTTTTAGCTCCAGCTTTCGTTCGGCTGTCAGCTTGGGGCTCGTATCAACGAAATCACCAGGCGTTAAGGCATACAGGAAAAAAATCAAAATGGATGCGCCGAAGAGCGTCAACGCCATGTAAAAGACCCTCTTCAGGAAGTAGGACGTCATCGTTGGCCTCCTTTCATGCTTGGGGAAAAAAAGAAAGCCCAGCCCCAGGGCCGGGCACAATATTCGTGAGTCAGTTACTCGACTTGCTACTCAATTTTGATGCCAGGCAGGCTGGTCGAAATACCCGTGAACGGATTCGGCTCCAAGCCCTTGATCTTGCCGTTGTGCGCAGACAAAATTTTGCGGTAGCCGAGGAAGATGTACGGTGGGTCATCGCTCAGCTCTTTATACAGGTCTTTGTAGATCGCTTTGCGCTTCTCGATGTCCAGCGTAGATAGACCTGCTTCCAGCAATTCGTCTACTTTGGCATTGGAGTAGCCATTCGTTCCCGTAAATCCGCTCTTGCCCTTTTTCGTCGAGAAGGCGTCTACACCGTCATCTGGATCGATCAGCATCGTGGTCGAGAACGAGGCGAGGTCGTGATCGCCTTTTTCCGTCCGTGCCAATACGGCGTTGTAGTCCATCATTTCCGCTTCAAACTGGATGCCCAGCTCTTTGTAGTTTTCTTTGGCAATCGGGATCAGAACCTCTCCCAGCTTTCCTTTGGTCGTGTAGTAATGCACGATCAGCTTTTGTCCGTCTTTTTCACGGATGCCGTCCGCGCCTGGCTTCCAGCCCGCTTCATCCAGGAGCTGCTTCGCCTTTTCCGGATTGTAGGCGTATGGATTGACATCCTCCGTATATGCCCACGAAACAGGGCTGATCGGTACATTGGCGACTTGCGCGTATCCTTGGTAGGTCAGGTCCAGAATCTTTTGGCGATCCAGTCCGTAGATGAAGGCTTGGCGGACGCGCTTGTCTTTGAAAAATGGCTTGGAATGATTGAACTTGATATACGAATAGGCGCTGGATGTGTACAGATTGATATTCACGTATCCCAGCTCTTGCAGCTGTTCAATGTTATCCGAGTTGACGGTAAAGGAGTTGTAGTCCATTTCCCCTGTCTGGATAAACTGCAGAGCGTCGCCCTCGGTCGTCTTGTAGATAAAGTGCTCGACTTGCGGCTTGCCCGCATAATAGTGCTCGTTTGCGAGATAGCGGACTTCTTGACCAGGAATGTACGCCTCGAATTTGTAAGGTCCTGCTCCCAATGGCTTGCCGTGCAAGGTGCGGAGATACTCCAGATTGCCTGGTTTGTACTCCTTGCCGTAGTACGCCTTGGAGAGCACCTGCCCGCCTAACAGGACGAGAGACTTGGCGTTGACTTTCTCCGTCGTGATCTGGATCGTCTGTGGATCAATCACCTTGATCCCTTCGATGGTGTTCGCTTTGCCTTCCTTGTATTCACGTCCACCCTTGATACTTGCTACGAAAATGTCTGTTTCGCCGTCGTACGTTTTGTCGTGCAGAATCGTCAGTGTAAAGGCTACATCCTCTGCCGTCAGCGGTGAACCATCACTGAATTTCAGATTCGGTCTCAGATGGAACGTATACGTGAGCTGGTCAGGAGATACGTCCCATTTTTCCGCGAGCTTGGGTACTGGCTTTCCTGTCGCATCGACATCCACCAATGATTCGAAGATCGCTGAGGAAACGTTGCCATCGTAGCCGTTGTGGTAAAAAAACGGGTTAAACACGCCGCCTGGCTCCGTCAGTCCCGCAATGAATGTATCGGTCCTTTTGGCGGCTGCTTCCGGCAGCTTGGATAAATCCGTAGCCAAGTTGATGCCGTCTTTTATGTCTTGCACCTTGCTGGCAGCAGGTGCTGATGCTTCTGTTGACGGAGTCGCCGTTTGTGTCGAGGTAGCCGGCGCACTGCCTTCGGAGCTGCACCCTGTGACCAGTAGCGTCCCTAGCAGCAAAGTTGAAATGATTTGTGAAAGCCTTTTTTTCATGGTGATCCTCCTTCATATCCACTCACTCAGTGAAACCAGCTCCTCCGGTGGTCCGGTCGGATCAAAAGATAATAACTTATAATTCTTACCTGTTTACTATGAATTAGATTATAGGTATCGATACCGGATCGGTCAACAGTTTTTTCCAAATAAAAAAAGCCTCGATTATTCGAGGCTCTCACAAGTAGCATGTCTTTTATACGGGATGCCTAGTTTTTCACACGCCTGCATCACGAATAGAGAATGTCGCTCGCGCATGGTTTTCTCTATCCTTTTTTCCAATCCCCAATCAGATAGATTCGAAGCTGGCCGAAGTGCCGCACACAAATCCCAATACGGGAGCTGGGTATAATCGAGTGTCTTCTTGACAGACTGATAGTGAAGCGTAAACGCATGCATGGCCTCCACGCCAAACGCCCACAAAATCTCCAGTCTGGCATTGCCGAGATCAGATAAGGGGTCACCGATCGCAGCGTCCTCCCAATCGATGACAGCAGCCAGTTTTTCTTCCTTCCACATCGTATTTCCCGGCCAGAAATCGCCGTGCAAAAGGGATGCTGCATTCGCTTGGGGCAGCGGCCAAACGGACTCCAGCACTTCGCGAATCAGTTCCTCATCCAATGATTTGTCCAGGATCGCAGGTCTTTTGCGAAGCTTTTCCGTTATCGTTTCTTCTTGTTTCGGCAAATAAGTACCCGCCAGTCTAGAAGCTTCTACCGAATGGATGCCCGTCAGCACCTCAGCTGCTTGTTGCAGAAAGCTGGACAAGTCGGCTGGCGCGGTAACTGTCTGCCCATCTATGAATTCGATGACAAGGCACGGCGTGGGGAAAATATCGCTGGATGCTTCGAGATGATAGGGCGTTGGAGTCGGCAAGCCAGCGGACTTCAGTATTTGCAAAAGTTTGAATTCATCTGATGCGATCTGCGGATTTCGCTTGAGGTCAGCCTGACCGTGCTCGCGGACAACTACTTTTTTCTTCGTGCCGTCAGGGCTCTCTATTTCTAGCGCGGTGACCTTTGCAGAAATCCCGCCTTTTAGCTCCCAAGCACGAAGGAGCTTGGCTGACGGATTCATGTTATGTACCAGGCGTGTCCATTTCTCATCCATTATTTTTTCCCCCTTTATGCTCCACTGTCTGATTGTCTGTACAGCCCTACCTTCATCATATCCATGTACGATTCTAATTCCGCAAAAAAGGATTGGACATGCTTGAAGCCTTTATCGCTAGCCTCGTAGTTTTCGCGGACGTACTTTTGCGTCAATGCCTCTACAGCCCACAGCAAAAAATGCAGCGCCTTCTGTGGATCGAACTGCGCTTTGATCAATGACGTATCGACTTGCTCCAGAAACAAGGGAAGATATCGCGCATTGAACTGGACCTCCCTGTCTTCGATCTCAGTCCGGCATTCCTCGGGATAGTCGAAAAAGGTCGCAACTGCCATTTGATAAATAGCTGGTTCCTCGGCAAAGAGCGCCATTTTTGCTTGATTAACATGAAGAAATCGTGCAAAAAAATCTTGCGGTGCCGCTTCCATTCGCGCCTGTATATAGGCAAAAAAATGTTCGATACAAGCATCAACAATCGCCAGAAACAGTCCCTTTTTATTCCCGAAAAAGTGGAACAGCATCCCCTTTGATACGCCTGCGTTCTGGACCATTTGATTGGTGGAGCCTCGTTCATAGCCTTTCGCGGAAAATTCAACAAGAGCCGCTTCCAACAGCTTTCGCTTGTTCGGCTCCAGTGTTTCATCCTGCCAGATTCCTTTTATGTTCGTCACCTTCTCTCTCCGATCTTCTTTTCCCTATCATAACGCATATTGACCAGGTGGTCAAAGTGGAGTTATACTTTCCTCGAAGACTTCATCATCCATATTCCACCACAAGGAAGTGATGCCTGATGACACGGACTTTCCCCGTATTCGCCCGTATCATCCTTGGATTGATTTTGCTTGGAGCAGGTGTGAATGGTTACATGGTCTTGTTTGGATTCGAGCCTATCTTCCCAACCAGTCCTGCTGCTATGGAGCTTTTACAAGGGTACCTACTGGTTTTGGTCAAAACCGTCGAAATCATCTGTGGATTGCTATTCCTGACCAACCGCTTCGTCCCACTGGCGCTAACCGCCACCGCTCCGCTTGCTGTCAACATCTTGACGTTCCACCTGTTTGTCGATCCCGACATGCTCGTTATGGGATTGATTATCGCGGTTTTGGAAGTGTATTTGCTGTGGAGCTATCGTCGTAGTTTTCGTCAGTTGATGACGATGTAGACAAAAAGACACTATATTCCGTCTGTTGTGGTCGGGAGAAGCCCTGCCACATGTTTTCCAGTCGCCTGTATCCTCTCTACGTTCGGGCGGTCTCCTTCCAAACATGTGACAGTGCTTCCGGACAGCTGTGGATTCCTTCGTGTGCTTAAAACGTTTTGCAAGTTAACGCAGGGAAAGCTTCTGAAAGACTAATTCCTTTGGACCAAAACAGCTTAGAATCACTTTCAATGAACTAACGAAAAGCTACGTAGGAATTTCCAGTCTAAGCGCCTCTGGAGCCCGCCCCAGCGTAGACTGGAAATTCGCTTCTTCCCCCACTACAGCAACGATAAAAAGGCAAAAAGTTAGCCGGTACCAAGAGGTGTACCGGCTTTTCAAATATCATTTTTTCGGTAAATTAATCTGCCATGATATTCCGTAACGATCTTGAACCCAACCGAACTTTTCACTGAACGGCAATTGTCCGAGCGGCATGAGTACTTGTCCATCCGAGGAAAGCTGTCCAAAAACCCGGTCAACCTCTTCCTCCGTATCGCAGTCAACAAACAACGAAATCGCAGGAGTAAAGGCATGATAGTCACCGTTCGTATTGTCGATGCACATGAAGGTCTGGTCTTTTAATGTAAAGGTAGCGTGCAGGACTTGTCCATTCTCGTGATGCATCACCTGCTTGATTTCGGATCGCTCAAAAATGGAAGTGTAAAACTTCATCGCTTCTTCTGCTTTTCCATGGAACATGAAAAACGTTGTGATGGCTTGCACTGACAACCACTCCTTTTCGTGAAGATAAGCGTCTACCTATTCATTTCCTTACGTCCATTCAATCATCCGCCACTGCTCTTTTTTTCTTTGCACAGCATAGTCGCTGTTTCTGCTAACAGAACGATTCCTGTCTCCATCTTGGCTATTCATCCTGCCATGAAAAAATCCAGTCAAAACACGAAAATGAAGTGTTCGACTGGATTGGGCTTCATAAAGTTACTGTGTTGCCCTCATCAAGAAGGAACCACGCAATTGTTACACCAATAATTGTCGAAGTGAAATTTCTATTAAAAAATAGTTGGTACCATGCCCCCGTCCATGCGAATTGGTGAACCTTTAAATGCGGTTGCATAAGGGCTGGATAGAAATGCTGCCAGCCTGCCTATTTCAAAAGGCTTGATAAATCGCTGTAATTCGGATTGGGGCAGGTGTGCAGCCATAAATTGATTCTCTTTTTCCGAAAATGCCATATCATCAGGAAACAAACCATCAATGATTTGATATACATTTTCGGAAAGTGTTGGTCCTGGCATGATTGTGTTGGAGGTAACTTCTGTTCCTAGCGTTAGTTTAGACAAGCTTTTTGACAGTGATAATAGCATAGATTTCGTCATGCAATACTGAGGCATTTGCCCTGAGGGCATGATCGCTTCTTCACTTGCTATAAAGATTATTCGTCCATAATTGTTCTTCAACATGTTAGGTAAATAAAATTTAGATAAGCCATTAGCGGCAAGGACATTTGTTCGGAAATATTTTTCCCATACTTCATCGTCAACGTCTTCATAGGACATGATTTCATAAATACCCATATTGTTAACGAGAATATCCACATGGGGATATTGCTCAAATAAAGCTTCTCTTTGCTGCCTATCTACAATATCGGCCGTAGCATTCTGAGGAGAAGTATCCGGGAATTGCGCCTTCAATTCATTTATGGTCCTTTCTACCTCTTCTTCATTCCGTCCATTTACGAGGACATTGACGCCCTCTCTGGCAAGCTCAATGGCAATTGCTTTCCCAATCCCTCTCGTCGATCCAGTTACGAAAGCAGTTTTGTTCCTTAATCCCATATCCATAACACTATTCTCCTTTGTTGTCATTCACGGCAACCTGACTAGAAGTTATCTTGGAACATCCTTGCTCCGGATAGAGATTATCGTACTTTGTCTGGATCGTTGGGTAACTAGTGTACAACGCCAAATTTCTTGCTTAACCCGCCAAATATGGAGACCGGGAAAATACTAGCCCTGTTTGGAACGCCAATTTGAAGGTGTATCTCCTTCCCAAAGGCGGAAGGCCCGATAAAACGAGTTCTGATCTTCATATCCAACTAAGAAAGCCACTTCTTTTATATCGAGCTTGGGATCGGCCAAGTATTCTCGTGCCTGTTCATGTCGAGCCTGTGTCAACAGTTGCTTGAACGTTGTGCATTCATCAGTAAGACGGCGCTGCAAGGTACGATCGCTCATGCCCAGCTCGCTCGCAACAGCTCGAATATCAAGGCGGCCTCCGGTTAGACTTCGCTTCAAAATCCACTTGACCATCTCAGCAATTGAACGACTGCCCTGTTCATCCAATGATCGGTCCAATACAGGCGTCAAAATCTCCAGCAATTCTTTGTTGTACGAAAGAAAGAGGCGGTCCAAATCACGTCGATGGAGTGTTAATCGGTTATCGGTGGCACCAATCCGGACAGGGCAACCGAAGTAAGCTTCAAGGGCAGCTACATCCCCCATCGATTGAGAAAATTCCACGGACTGTGCAGTTAAAGGCTTGCCCGTGCCCCGTCGCCCAAGCTCTAGAAGAAAGGCTAGCGTGGTTCCTACCAGCACTGGTGGTCCGGGTTGCTCGCTCTGCATCCACTCCAATTCGATTGTACAGCGCTCGCCCTCCTCTGTTATGCGCAAACTTTCCGGAGGGCACAGTTGTTTGTACCGGGCCATTCGATTAAGAGCGTCGCGATAGTCACGAGCATGGTAGGTCGCTAAAACGGTCGGTGGGTATTGTGCTGTTTCAAAGGTGGTTGAAAGCTTGATGATTCCGATAGCCGTGTCACCAACTAGATCGGCGTACGCTTGCCAGATTCTGAAATATTGGGCAGTGGTGACGACAGCTGGTTCTGTAAGAATGGTGAGCGGCACGCGCGCTTTGTGAGCTAGGTCGTGGGGGGCAATCCCTAGTCGTTGTAATCCCGCCAAAAATCCCGCCGGGAACTTTATACGGTCTGATTTCATTACGTATGGATCTCCTTTAGTTGCTTACCGATTCGCTCCGGTTATGATTCATTATACATACGAGCATGATACTCGGTACTGGGGATGCTCATAGCCTATACGAACGAACAGTATGGTTTCACACGAAGAGAAATGATGCGGCGACTCGCTATCGGGGCTTAGACTCGCTTACTTCTCCCTTTTCGTCTATGCTCGCTCCATAGGAAATGCGGTTGAGCTTGTCGATGATCCTCTTTTTGTTTTTCTCGTCCATCGGAGCAGGCTGACCGTTTGTGAGCTTCACCGGGATCACGCGGCTCTTGCTCCCGTCTTTTGAAAACGTCAGTTGGACCATCATGGCTTCGCGGCCTTTCGGATTGCGCGAGGTGGTAAACACAAAATTCCCTACGCTGTAGTAGATCGGCACCTTTTTATAAAACTCAACGCCCATGATCGAATGGCTGTGCGACCCGACAATGGCATCCACACCGCTGTCGATCAGCTTTTTCGCCAACTCACGCGCATATAGTTCTGGATAATCCTTATATTCCCGATTCCAGTGCATGACCGCAATTGTAATGTCTGACTCCGCCACTGCCTTTTTTACATAGGACAGCATCGGCTCATACGAGTAGGCATGTGCGAGACCTGGCTTGTTTTTTCGCGCATACCAACGCTCATTTGGAAGGACACGGCTGATCCCGATGACTGCCACGCGTTTCCCCTTGATCGTTTGGATGTAGGGAGCGAATGCTTCCTCCTCGTTTTTCCCCGCCCCCACGTAACCGATCTTCGCCTTTTTCAAATGCACCATCGTGTCAGAGAGCGCGTCCATTCCGTAATCGAGCGAATGATTATTCGCAAGATTGACCACGTCGAAGCCCGCGTTCACGAGCCCCTTCAATGACTCTGGCTTCGCACGATAGGTATATTCCTTTTTCTCCGGACGTCCTCGCGTACTGACTGGTGTCTCCAGATTGCCAATCGTCAAGTCTGCCTGCTTGAGAAAATCCGCTGTTTTTTGAAACGGATAATCTACGCCGTACCGCGCGATCTGATTCCCGACGCTCTTATCCAAAATCATATCCCCGACAAACGCTACCTGAATGGAATCCTGGTCCTGCATATCTCCTTCGCTGCTCGCCTGGACAGCGCCAGATTCCGTTCCCATCGCAACACAGAGCATCACTGCAGCTACCACGATTACGGCGTGTTTCCATCGTCCTATCTTCATGCCCTCAGCCCATCTCTCTTTTTTGCTTCCATTCTAGAAGGCGTGGGATGTGAAGCCTGTTGAAGCATGTCTGGCTTCCGTGGAAATTTCTCGCCGAAAAGTGACGGGCATGCAGAAGATGGCGGTTTGGGGTCTGCTACTCGAGCCAAAATATTCCTTTATTTTCCAAATGTCGATTTTTGCTGATAACAAGTATAATGGACACATAAGATTCTAATACATAGGACGGTAAAAACATGCTCCATCATTCCATTATGCTGAAAACCAAAACAGCAATGCCCGCCGCTCGGTCGAATAGCGTTCATAGGAGCCGACTGCTGCAAAAAATGGACGCTGGTCTGCAATGCCGACTAACCACGTTATACGCCCCAGCCGGGTATGGAAAAACGACCTTGCTCAGTCAATGGGCTCATCAGTACGGCGGTACCACTGTATGGCTCTCACTCGATGAGATGGATAATGACCTGATTCGCTTTTGGAGATACATCGTATTTACGCTGTCTGGATCTACCTTCACAGAACTCTCCGAGCGAATGGAACCAGCCATGAAAGCAACCAGTCATACCTCGATCTTTACCTTCATCGATTCCCTTCTCAATGAACTCGCTGCTACGTCGCAGCCCCTTGCTATCATTCTCGATGACTACCACGTGATCTCGGATGAGACGATTCACAGCAGTCTCGCTTATTTTCTGGAATATGTCCCGAGTCACGTCCATCTGTACATCGCCAGTCGCAACACGCTGCCTTTTTCTACAGTCAAATGGAACGTCCGTCATGAAGTATGTCACATTGAGGCGGGACAATTTCTTTTCAGTCATCAAGAGACGGACAGCTTTTACCGGCAGGTTCATGATTTACCTCTGACCGAAATACAAATCGAACAGCTCGTGAAAAGTACGGAGGGCTGGGTCGCCGGCTTGCAGCTCGCTGCCATTTCACTCGTGAATACGGAGAACCACGATCAATTTTTTGCCGGATTTACCGGCTCTCATCGCAATATTTCGGAGTATTTGTTTCATGAAGTGATCATGCGACTTCCGGAAGTGGAGCGCAGCTTCTTGCTCAAAACATCTGTGCTGGCGCGAATGGACGCTCACGTGTGCCACGCTCTGACTGGCCTGACCCATTGCCAACAAATGCTGACCCACTTGCACCGCCAAAACATTTTCTTAATCCCGCTGGATGATTACGGGACGTGGTATCGGTACCATCACTTGTTTGCCGATTTTTTGCGCAGTCAATTGGAGCAGACAGCTCCCGGAGAAGCACGTGAGCTGCACCGACTAGCCAGTGGGAGCTATGCGGAACGCGGAATGATGGACGAAGCGATCGATCATGCGATGGCCGCTGCCGATTACACGTTGGCTGTAAGTTTATTGGAGCAACATATTCCGGTACTGCTCCAACGCGGCGAGTTTTCCAGCTTTCTCAGAACGCTGGACAGCATCCCTGATCACGCAACCTATTTCTCACCCCTTTTTCGCCTGATCTATGTGTTCCTCTCGGTTGCTTGCGGTTATACGGATCGGGCAGAGCTTGCCCTCGCCCAATTGGAGCAAAGCGTTGCAAGCCTGGAAGACTCGACGGAGCATCAACAGTTTTTGAGCGGGCTGTTTTTTGTGCGGGCGAATCTGGTGTTTGCAACCGGAGATTTTGAGAGCTGGATTGCCAGTTCATCACAGTTGAGTGGTGAGCTGCCTGAGAGTCCGTTGTTTTACCATTTTAATTACAACACGACAGAGCCCTTTATTCGGCGTACGCGATTCGGGTTAAAGGGGATGCTGTCCGATCAAACAGAGGCTGTCGGCAAGCAGTTCTCCGGCATACTCGAAGCACATGGTTGGAAGGATTCCTTGATCAACCTGTACGTCGTTCAAGCGTTGGCGGAGGGGCTTTATGAGGAAAACAGACTGGAAGAAAGCCTCGATCATCTTCAGCGAGTTCGTTTCGTTGCCTTGCAAAAGCAAATACCTGGCCTGCTCGTCCCCTATGCACTGACATACTCCAAGCACAAGCTGGTGGAGGGAAATTTTGCTGCGGCACGAAAAATCATTTCGGAGGCACGAGAGACGGTCGCGAGCTGGGGTGCTTCGTATTGGTTCAACCCATTACAAGCATTTCTCGCACACATCGCGATCCAGGAAGGGGACATCAAATTGGCGAAAACGGAGTTGTCCAAGCTCCCCCCTTCCATTTTGAATCAGCCTAGCATTCAGAGAGAATTAGAGGTTTTGACCTATGTCCGTTTGCTGCTCGCCCAGCAGCAGGAACAGGAAGCCTTGCGTATGTTAGCGATCCTAAAGCCATCCAGTATTCGCGAGGAGCTATTAATCAGTCAGGTAGACATCGCCATCCTGCAAGCCCTCGCCTACCAGCAGTGCGGCAACAAAAAGGAAGCGCTGGCTTTCCTTCACGAAGCGCTCTTGATTGGCGGAAACAACTGCTACGTCCGTAGCTTTCTCGACGAAGGAACGGCGATGTCTCACCTCTTGCACGATTACCAGCTCCGATTGAGAAAACGATCCCAACAACCTGGTCCGTCTGTATCGGCTGCGTATGTCAATCAACTGCTATCCCTTTTCCCTAAGAAAATGGAGAAAAGAAAAGCTCCTTTGATCGAGCCGCTAACCGGAAAAGAAATGATCATCCTTTCCATGCTGGCCAAAGGAGCATCCAACAAAATGATCGCCGATGAGCTAGGGAATACGCTCGGGACGGTCAAGGTGTATTTGCATCGGATATACGGCAAGCTCGGTGTCACCAATCGCACACAAGCTCTACTGAAAGCTCAAGAAATTTCACTGCTAGAAAATAGTCCTGTTGATTAACGGAACTTTTCGATATGCTCTTGCAAAAAAAGCGTCCAGCATGCGGGGCTCTCTGCCGAGGAAAACGTGTTGCATACTTTCATGTCAACACGTTATCCCTTATTTCGGTGCCATCCTGATTGCCCCATCCAGCCGGATCGTTTCTCCATTCAACATCGGATTGGTGATGATGCTGTTCACGAGCATCCCATATTCTTGCGGATTTCCCATACGAGCGGGAAAAGGAACAGTCGCACCCAACGCAGCTTTTTCCGAGCGCGGGAGCTGATCGAACATCGGCGTGTCAAATAGACCGGGAGCAATCGCCATTACGCGTATGCCATACCAAGCCAGGTCTCTTGCTAGCGGCAGGGTCATGCTTACGATTCCGCCTTTGGAGGCACTATAGGCAACCTGCCCTACCTGCCCTTCAAAAGCCGCCACCGATGCGGTATTGATGACGACACCCCGCTCCCCCTGTTGGTTCGGCTCGTTTCCTGCCATTTGCTCCACCGCCAACCGAATGACATTAAAAGTACCGATCAGATTGACTGAAATGACTTTGCTGAAGGATTCCAGTGGATGTGGACCGCTTCGGGACAGTGTTTTTTGTGCCAAACCGATTCCCGCACAGTTGACCACGGCATGAATCGTACCGAATGTGCCAGCAGCCTGATCGATTGCATCCCGTACACTCACCTCACTCATAACATCCGTATGCACGAACAAAGCATTTTCACGCCCCAGCTCATTCGCCAGCGCTTGCCCCTTCTCTACCGTCAAATCAAGAATGGCTACTCTTCCCCCGTGTTGAACTACATTCCTCACAGCGGCTTCTCCCAAACCGGAAGCACCACCCGTTACAATGGCAACCACTTCCCGCATATCCAAGCCATTCTCTCCCTTCCTCTGCAATTGCATCCGCATTCAGAAAAAAGCTTTGCAAGTTGGGTACCAACCGAGTCCCCCCTTGTCACACGTGGTTTTTATTCGAGACAAGCAGACTGCACCTTCTCAAATAAAGACAGGTATGAGACATCTGTGTCCGGGCAAAGGACAGTTGTGCTTATCCATCTCCAACATTTTAGGGCTTGCTATTTACAATCACCCCCATTATATTTTACTTACCGGTAAGTAAATAAAAATGGAGAGGAAAGAACCCGGATGAAAGTGACTTCTACCAGAGTCATTGGTCTCGATTTTGCGAGGGCGTGGGCCATGCTGGGCATGATGATCGTCAATTACGTCGTCATCTTGAACGCAGAGCATAGCGGACCTGACTGGCTTATCGCTTTATCCAGTTTGTTTCAAGGCAGAGCATCTACCGTATTCGTTGTTTTAGCAGGTATTGGAATTGCGTATATGACAAAAAAAGCGAGGACCTCAGGCGACCCGGCCCTCTTGCAGGCTAGCCGTCACATTCTTTGGAAGCGCTCCTTGTTTTTATTCGTGACCGGAATCTTGCTCTATCTCGGTAGTTGGAGCGGCGACATCCTGCATTACTACGGTGTCTATATGCTCATCGCCTCCTTCCTCCTCGTCGTATCGGGGAAAACGCTTCTTCTCGCTTTTAGCGGCATCCTGCTCACAGCCCAAACGCTACAATTGTCGTTCAACTATATGCAAGGGTGGGACCCGAGGCAACCATTTATCGAGTATCTTGATTTTTGGACGGTCGAAGGATTCTTGCGGAACTTGCTGTACAACGGCTATCACCCGGTATTTCCCTGGATGTGCTTTTTTCTTCTCGGCTTGTGGCTGGGTCGACTCAACCTGCTTGATCGATCTGTACGCAAAAAAATGTTGGGCTGGACAACTGCCCTGTTTGTCAGCTTGGAAGTTTTATCGTATGGGCTGATCAAGCTCTCTACTCCGGTCGTCGGAAGCGAGATCGCCCTATTTTTATGGGGAACGAAACCAGTTCCACCCAACCTGTTTTATGTGCTATCCAGCTCAAGCTCTGCTGTCATCATCATCCTTCTGTGCGTCAGCTTTGCGGAAAAATTCGCAAACAGCTGGTTTACGCAAACATGGGTAAAAACCGGACAGCTGACACTGACACACTACGTCAGTCATATCATTGTCGGGCTCGGCTTCCTCGCCTTGATTGGCAGATTCGAAAATCAAACGCTCGCTTTTGCGATGCTCTACGCCGTAGGATTCTTCCTCTTTTCCATTGTGCTCTCGCTCTTATGGAGGCGTTGGTTCGAGAGGGGACCTTTGGAGAGCATCATGAGAAAAATAAGTGGGTAACCATTCTGTGGGTTCATCCGTCTGCTATATAGGAGAATTTTGCTAATCATTCACACACCAATTTCGAAGTAGTCAGACGAACTGGAGATGATCTCATGAGTCCTATGGTTTTTTTCAAAAAGGCTGTCCCCGCGAACGCGGAGCAACTCACCCAAATTGCTATTCGCTGCTTCGCAGAAGACGTCCAAAAGTACGGAGAAGGCCCTGCCGGACATGACCAGCCCGACCAGCATATTTTGTTCATGCAAAAGGCCCATTACTATACGATCTTGCTGGATGACCAGATCGTCGGCGGTTTTTGCCTCATTCCAGTCGATCATGAGCATTTGGAGCTGGGGATCATCTATGTCGATCCTGATAAGCAAAACTTGCGTATCGGAAGCCAGACCATGCAGTTCATGGAAGCAGCGTACCCACACATCAAGAAGTGGACGCTCGATACCGGCTATGAAGCCGTACGCAACCAGCACTTTTACGAGAAATGCGGTTACAAAAAGATCGGCGAGACAGAGCCGAACGCAGCGAATGGTTTTTATAAATTCAGGTATGAAAAACGGATACCTAAGTAGATAGATGGAAAAGGGAGAACAGCTACAGGCCATTCTCCCTTTTTTCTTTCGTTACCCCTATTTTCGAATGCCCTTCTTGGTCGCCAATTCCAAGTAGTACGTCGTTTCCGCCTGTGTTTCCTTCGTAAATGCTTCACTGGCCGCATATGCCGGCTCCACTTGGATTTCACTCAGTTTTTGCAAAAAGGCTGGATCCTTCTCCATCTTAGCAATCGCTTCTTCCCATTTGCGGATAACCGACTCTGGTGTTCCTTTAGCAAAAGACACTCCCGTCCACCAGAAAACCGACAACCCTTGAATCCCTTGCTCCTCCGCAGTAGGAATGTCAGGGAGGAATGGACTTCGCGTGTCACCGGATACGGCGAGGATTTTGACCTTGCCCGCTTGCAGCATCGGCATGATCTCCCCCACTGTATGTACCGCTAAAATCGCATGCCCTCCAGCGACTTTCGGGACGGAATCGGAGGCGCCTTTCGTCACGATCATTCTCGTCTTGGCGAAGTCAGCTCGGATCACATCCAGCCACTCCGCTACCCCAAAAGCGGAAAAACCTGCTGGCCCTACAGAAGTCCACGTTAACTGCTCCGGATTCGCGCGCACCCACGCGGAAAATTCAGCGAAATCTTTCCAAGGCGCGTCGGCTTTTACTGCAAAAGCAAGCGTTCCTTTGCCAATCCTGGCTGTATAGACTTGATCCTCGTTTGTAATCGGCGGTGTTTTCATCCCAGCAGCGAGCATCGTCGTATTGGATACATTGACAGCAAGCGCTGTGTAACCATCATTTTTGGCTTGCTTTAAAGCATACTCCGCTCCTACTGCCCCACCACCTCCCGCCTTGTTGACGACGACGATGGGCTGCCCCCATTCCTTACTCAAATAATCTGCTGCCGCTCTGGCCACGAGATCGACTCCGCCCCCGGCAGAATACGGCACAATATACTCCACCTGCTTCGATGGATAGGCCGACTCGACTGTCCCTTGATTTCCACATGCGCTAACGGCTGCCGCCAAAAGCAACGACATCATGACAGCCGCCCATTTTTTATACCCTCTCAATGACTCTTCCTCCCTACGCGACATCTACTCCCCGGTCTCGCTCTTCTTTCAGCCGTTGCTGTGTCCGGCGGTTCAACATCATGGAGATGATCAAAAGTGCTCCTGCTGCCAGCAAGATGGTCAACGATAAAGGCCGAAACAAAACAATGCTGAGATCACCCGAGCCCATCGCCATCGTTTGAATGAATGATTCTTCCAGAAGAGGTCCCAGAATGAAGCACAAAACCAACGGAACAACTGGCCATTTATATTTGGAAAAAACATACCCAAGTCCGCCAAACAGAAACGCTACCCACACATCAAACATGCTGTTCCGCACACTGTATGCCCCAATCGTGCAGAACATCAGGATGATCGGAGCCATGATGCCATATGGCACCCTCGTCAATTTGACCCACACCCATACCATCGGGAGGTTCAGCACGAGAAGCATCGCATTCCCCACAAACATCGAGGCGATGACCGTCCAGACAAAGCTCGCATTTTGTTCAAACAAAACAAGGCCGGGCGTCAATCCGTAGATCATCAAGCCTGCCAACAAAATCGCCAGTGGCGGTGAAGAAGGAATCCCGAGCGAAAACAGCGGGATGAAGCCCGCACTGCTGGTCGCATTATTCGCTGCTTCTGGTGCCGCCACCCCTTCGATCGTTCCCTGACCGAACTTCTCGGGATGCTTCGATAGTTTTTTCTCCATATCGTATGCCAAAAACGACGTGATCGCAGCGGAGCAGCCCGGCAGCAATCCAAGAAAAAAGCCGACAATCCCACCCCTCAGCATGGGCCCGGCACTTGCTCTCAAGTCTTCCTTTTTCGGGTAGACACTGCCTGGCTTGCCAATCAGAGTAGCTGTACGTTTTTCATCAATCCCTTTGAGGACTTCTGTAATCGCAAACAACCCGATGATGATGCTAATCATGTCAAAACCGCCAACCAATGCGGGGACGCCGTAATCAAAGCGTGGCATGCCAGAGGATGGTCCCAGCCCGACAAGAGCGAGCGAATAGCCGAATGCCCCCATCAAAAACGATTTGACCAATGATCCTCCTGATAAACTGACCATCAGCGTGAGAGCCAAAATCATCAGCGCAAAATATTCAGGCGGTCCGAATTTTAGCGCTTGATCTGCCAAAATGGGAGCGAAAAAGACGAGGCCGATTACCCCCAGTACCCCTGCACCGAACGAAGCCACTGCGGATATCCCTAATGCCGGCCCCCCTCTCCCTTTTTTCGCGAGCGGATAGCCATCCAGACAAGTGGGGACTGACGATAGCTCCCCCGGGATGTTGAGTAGAATCGCTGTCGTCGAGCCACCGTACATGGCACCGTAATAAATACCTGCCAGCATGATCATGCCTTGTGTCGGCTCCAACACGGCTGTCACCGGAAGCAGAATCGCGATGGCAGAAGTGGGACCGAGACCTGGTAATACACCTACAAAGGTGCCAATAAGAGCGCCGAGTGCTGCCATGAGCAAATGCTCCGGCGTGAGGGCTGAAGCAAAACCAGCCAGTAATAGTTGGAACGTCTCGATGATCAGCACCTCCTTATCATGCTTGCTCTAAAACAAATCTCCTCCAGGCAGTGTGATATGCAGCGAGTAGATGAACACCACATACAGCCCCCCTGTCAAAAGGACCGAGTACACAATGGACGTACGCCACCGGTAGCTGCCGATCAGTATAAAAAAGGCAAAGGAGACAAAGAGCGTAGCCATTGTGTAACCGATCGCGCCGAGCAGCCAGACATACAGCAACAGGAATAAAAAGCAAAGCAGCAGGCGCAGCCTTTTTCCAGGAAGAGGCGGCCCGGGATTTGGGGAAGAAACTTCCTCCGTCACACGGAATGATTGGACCAGCAGCACACCTCCGAGCATGAAAAACAATAAGCCGAGAATCGCAGGCAGCGTGTGATCCCCTACGTACAACGACGTCGAAAATGCCTCCAGACGATAGGCCTCGAACGATATGAAGACTCCAAGGATCATACTTAGAAGGGCACCGATAAAATCTGGCTGATTATCCGGGCGTCTCATGTGTATCACCTCAGCAAAAAAGCTACCATCAGCCTATGGCTCATGCGCCCATTGTGTGCGAAAACAGAAAAAAACTACCATACCCAGTCCGCACGGGACAAAGCATATGGTAGTCATCTAGATTTCGATTTGGTCGATCAGACGAATAATGGCATGGGCGACCTTCGCTTCATACGTCTCATTGCTTTCGAACTCGCTCCAAAGCTCTTTGATATCGTAGTTCGAAACATCGTCTATTCGCAGTCCGCAAATGGAGGAACCATCCTGCTGCTGGGTCGTTTCCCGTTTTGCAGACTCGGAGGAGACATCGTGGATCATCAGCATTTTCAAAAGCTTCTCCATATTGGCCTGATTGCGGATCAAATGAGGCTCCATCCGCTTAACCACCATCCATAATTTTTGCGAATTGACCATCGTCGTTGTCACCATCTGCATTCGCTACCCCCACACTAGTTATAACTATATATAACTAGTTATAATTAATTATAACGAATTACTCAAGTGAAAATGTTGTCTTCCGACTGTTGTGGTCAGTTTTGTACGTATAAGAAATGCCCTCCAATTGGAGGGCATTGATTGTATGGTTCAGTATGTTGCTTATATTTCTACTGTCAGAGAAAAAAGATGATTACCAAGGCTCCGGCCAGCCGTATTGTATAATCGAATTTGTTTGCTTGGCTGGTTGTTCTACTAAAACTGGTAATGTAACGAAGGCGGTTAACATACACAAAGACAATATCCATTTCTTCATGACCTATACCTCCTGTTTGGATCTATGATTACTTCCATTATACACGTTTACCAATTTATGGAGTATATCTACAGGAAGATTTTTTTTCTGTGACACATAGAATTCAAAAAGAACGCTAAGACTTTTATCTGCTTGTTTTATCTCATTGATTGCGCGATAGTAATTCACGCTTTCCACAAGACTATCGATTCCTAAGTCTACTTCGCTTTGTTGAATGTAAAAGATGCCCTTCGTTCGGAAATACAGTCCCATTTGATTGTATTGATTCGGAGTAGTTAAATTCTCTGGCAAAATAGATGCTTCTGCCAAAAATAGTTCACGAATTTTCTTTACTTCTCCTACCTGTATATAAATCTCCAGCAAATCATTCGCGATCACAATCTTGTCATCTTGTGCTTGTTGCGCAAGACACTCTTGTAATACCGGAATGGCCTTATCAAATTTCCCTGTCTTTCCGTATAGTTTCCCCCGAATATGTCTGGCATGTTTATGTACTTCGGGATAATCGAACATTTCGTATCTCTCCAGATAAAAATGTCCCAATGTGTAGTCTTCCAGCTCAAAATAGGAAATGATGATCGCAAGAATGGCTGCTGCTTTTTGCTCACTCTGACTATGGTCGATTTCAAGTCCTTGTTTACACAGATGGATGCAATCTGAATAGAATCCAAGACGCAATGCATGGAAGGAAAATTTATAGTAGGCCAGAATTCGCTCATTGATATGCAGATAGGACGTATAGTGCAATAGCTCCTTGCCCTCTACATAGGTTTGATCTAGCTCACTTAAATTTTCACGTCGAATCATGTATCGTTGGAAAAGCGATCTTGCCAGATACAAAGGAATTCCATGCTCACGTGAGTAGTTACAGATCACGTCATAAAGAGCCAAGCGCAGTTCTTCATCCACTTCCGTTCCTGCGGTTTGATACAGATAGTCTAAAGTAAGAAATGTATTGCTTTTGGGACAATTCAGCAATTGCAAAGCTACTTTGTGTGTAAGAACCACATTCTTCTGTTGCATCACAGCCTCTAATAGAAACTGAAGTGTCGCTTCACGCTTAATTTTATGTAAATAGGGTACGATCGCTGTATAAAGTGGAATATCCAGTACTTTTGCCAGTTTCAAGACATGCTGCATATTTGGTAAAGTAAGTGCATCGGATTCTATCTTACTAATGGTTCCAGAAGCTACACCTGTTCTTTCTGATAACTCAGTCAGTGTTAAGTTTGCTCTATTTCGATATGCTCGTAATATGCCCCCAAAGGTCTTTCCCTCTGAAATCACAGCAAATACACCCTCCTGATGATTCCTTTTTATGGATATGATAGCACAATAAACCACGGATGATATAATCGATTTGAATCATTTTTTAAATAGATTACACTTTTTACTAGAGTGAAGGAAGGAGAAAATGGAAAACTATCTCTTTAGAGGGTGCAACACTATTACTAGGAGTCCATAAGGCAATTATCACTTATTTATTTCCAATTGAGTGGAGAAGATTTGGGCCATGAAGTGATCGGGAAAGTTCCATGGCTTCATCAAAATCGAGTGGATAAAGCCTTTATGCAAGCCTAGCAATTGGTTTATTAAATGTTACTAAATTATTTTATGTTGTACTATCGAATTAATTTCATGTCAAACATAATTTGGTTAAGAATGACCTGATATGAAACTACACTCATCAATAATTCACTGTCATAACACCCAAGTATTGGTATGGGTATAGATCAACAGCAATCATATTATGCGTACATGAAGGCATTTACGAAAAAGCCGCTTAACCAAACAAGCGGCTTTTTATGGCTATCTACTTCTGTCTTCTTTAATACTATCCGTTCTTTCAATCATTTCTTAGAATCACGTTGTTGTCTATACGCATTTAGAGCATCCATCCAAATCGTAACGAGCTCTGCAAAATACTTTGTTTCAATGATCGACTCCAATTCCTCGCCAGTATCTATACCCGCTTCTAGCTGTTCCTCAACGTATGAGTTATAAATCCGAGTATAATCCCTCCGTATTTCGGAACTGTATAAATTCCCTGTCCCTTCTGATACTTCTTCTTCCCCGGAAACAACTCGTTGTATCCTATCTAAGATTAAGTTTTTTGAGAGTTCCGATCTAACCTGTCCCTCCAAATACTCTTCCACTAAGGAGAGGTGTTCCGGTAAGCAGATTCGTAGTTTATCAGCTTTTTCATCGAAAAAAATTTTGTAAGGTATCACAAGGATCCTCCCAGATTATGGTTCATAAATTGGGTAAGCTGTAGTAATCCTTCCCTCTTTGTCTAGCCACATTTCAATTTTAATGCCAAAGATTGCGTCAGCACACACTTCATAAATAGCGGTCATTACCTCATCTGCTGACCAATGTTTTGACAGAAGGTTGAGATAAGTATATGCTTTCTAGCATTTGTTGTCTTCCGACTGTTGTGGTCCTGTGAACCCCTGCCACAACCTCTTTCATTTATCCAAACAAATAAGCTGTCGCCAGGACAATGCTCGAGAAAGCATAGCCCGACAACAGCTTCACCTATCCTTCTACTACTCCATCGTCAAAACAACCCGACCATTGATTTGACCTTTTTCCAAACGCTCCAACACTTCGTTGATCTGATCAAGCGGCTGCGTCTCGATGATCGCGCGAACCTTGCCTCGTGCTGCAAAATCAAGCGCTTCTTGCATATCCTTGCGCGTCCCCACGATGGAGCCTTTCACCGTCACGCCATTCAACACCGTGTCAAAAATCGGTATCGGCAGCTCAGCATTCGGCAAGCCAACAACGACAAGAGAACCGCCGCGTCGAACGGATTTGTAGGCCTGTTCAAACGCCTTCTTGGTAACTGCCACGCTGATTGCACCGTGGACACCGCCCACCTGCTCTTGAATAGCTTGTACGGGATCAACCTCACTGCCGTTTACTGTCACATCTGCCCCTAGTTCTTTTGCCAAGTCCAGCTTTTCCTTGTGAATATCGACCGCTACGACGTTGTAACCCATCGCCTTGGCATATTGGAGAGCCACATGTCCCAAGCCGCCGATGCCATAGATCGCCACCCATTCACCCGGCTTCACGTTTGCTACCTTCAATGCTTTATAAGTGGTTACCCCTGCGCACAGAATCGGTGCTGCTTCCACATCGCCCAGCTCGTCAGGAATGCGTGCCACGTAAGCAGCAGGCGCTACGCAATATTCGGCATAAGCACCGTCAGCGGAATAACCCCCGTTTAACTGCTGCAAGCACAATGTCTCCCAGCCAGTGAGGCAGTAGTCGCATTCGCCGCAAGCGGAGAATAACCACGGAATGCCTACCCGATCACCAATTTTCAGCGAGGTAACGCCTTCCCCCAGCTTTTCGACAACACCTACGCCCTCATGCCCAGGAATCAAAGGCAGATTTGGCTTCACAGGCCAATCCCCATGTGCCGCATGCAGGTCCGTATGGCAGACACCGCACGTCTTGATTTTTACCAGAACCTCACCGTGCCCGACTTCTGGAATAGCGACTTCCTTTACTTCCAGCTTTTGATGGAATTCGTTGACTACTGCTGCTTTCATCTTGACCTTCCTCCTCTTTTTTCCCCTTCAGGCATGTGCGCAAAGGGCAGGTATTCTTCCCGCCTCCTACTAATTGCAAGCAGTGTGCCAATATGAAAGCGCTTTAAAAAAGCAGAAATGATGCCACTCCTCTTCTTCCGTGCAGCCGATATTGCGGCACATGAGCCGAAAAATCGGCCCACTTGCCAAGCTTTTGGCCGAAAAAGGGTATTCATCCTTGCCTGCGGTATTACTACGTAGTGGAAAAAGGGGGAGTACGCATGCAAATATCCAAGTTCATGACGCCGGAAATCATTTTCGGGAACCAGTCTCTCGGCCAGGTAGGGGAAAGCTTGCGCCGATTGGGAGCTTCTCGCGTCTTTCTTGTCAGTGATCCTGGTGTGGCAAGCGCTGGCTGGATCGAACGAATCATTTCTTACTTGCAGCAGCAAAAGCTCGACTACCATCTATGGACCAACGTGACAGCCAATCCGAAAGATTACGAGATTCATGCCGGGATTGCCGAATATCGCGCCAAGGAGTGCAATGCCATTCTCGGTGTTGGCGGAGGCAGTGCGATCGATGCAGCCAAGGCAATCGCTTTGTTGGCTACCAATGAGGGCAGCATCGTCCAATACGAAGGCGTAGATAATATCCAGCATCCCCTTCCTCCCATGGTGATGGTACCGACGACAGCGGGCTCCGGTTCGGAGGTTTCGCAATTTTCCATTATTGTGGACAGTGCACGCAAGGTGAAAATGGCGATCATCTCCAAATCGCTCATACCCGATATCGCGATCATCGACCCGCAAACCTTGATGACCAAGGACAAGCTGCTCACTGCCAATACAGGTATAGATGTGCTGACACATGCCATTGAATCGTATATTTCGCTCGCCGCGACGCCGCTGACCGAGGTGCATTCGCTGCAAGCCATGCGTCTCATCGCCCAGCATTTGCGCCCATCTGTCGCCAGTCAATACAATACAGAGGCCAAGCAAGCGATGGCCATGGCGAGCCTTCAAGCCGGAATCGCTTTTTCCAACGCCATACTCGGTGCTGTGCATGCCATGTCCCATCAGCTTGGGGGATTCCTCGACGCTCCGCATGGCGAGGTGAATGCCATCCTGCTCCCCCATGTGCTCGAGTACAACTATATCGCGGCACCGGAAAAATACAGGCAAATTGCTGAATGCCTCGGGGAAAACACGGCGGGCTTGAGCACACATGCCGCCTCTCGTCTCACACTCAAAGCGGTCAAGGAGCTGGTAAGCGATCTGGAGGTGCCCCAATCGTTGTCCGCCATCGGGCTGCATCCAGAGCAAATTGACCTACTCAGTTCGCTCGCCGTACTGGACGTGTGTATGACGACCAATCCCCGCGACATGACCGTCCATGATGTCGCAACGCTGTTTCGCCAAGCCTTGTAGGAGGTTCGTCATGCATACCAAACAAGAGATTTTGGAAAAATTGACCGGGATTCAATCCTCGCGAAAAAGCTATTACAGTGAGCTCGTCTATCTGATCGAGGAGATGAAAAAGAAAAACAAGCAGCTCGCCGTCATTAACCAGCTCACACAAATTCAGATCAACGCCACCTGGCAACAAACAACCAGTTATATCGCCGCACAGCTCTCGCAAATTCTCGCGTTCGAGCATTTTGCCCTGACCATTGTGAAGGGAGGCATGCTCTCCTCCTATCTCGCCAAGTGGAAGGACGGGGATTGGCAATGCCATACGCTGACACAGACCGTTTCAGTGGAAGCCCCTGTGCTCACCGGGCAGGTTCACCTTACCCTTGCCGAAGTGCTGCCTGAGCATCACGCTACCTCTGTTCCGCTGCGCAGCCAATTGAATCAGACCTTTGGTTTTCTGACGCTCTTACGCCAAACAAAGCAGCTGGCAGATCGAGACGAAGCCGAATTGATCCAGCTCGTCGCCAGCCATGTCGGTGTCGTCGTAGAAAACAGCCTGCTTTTTCAAGACGTGAATGAAAAGATCAAAATCGAAGCCCAACTGATTCAATCCGCAAAAATGGCGGCGATTGGCGAGATGGCTGCGGGCATTGCCCATGAGCTGAACAGTCCGCTCACGGCCATCCTCGGAAACTCTCAATTGCTCATGCGCGAGATGACAGATGCCCCAGAGGCCCCTTTGATGAAAGACATCTATCAATGCGGGGTACGCTGCAAAAAGATCATTCAAAACCTGCTCACCTTCTCACGGCAGGAAGAGTACTTGTTTTCTACTACCTCTATTGACGAGGTCGTAGAGGACGTGCTCGGGCTGATTGGCTACCAGCTGTCTGTTTCCGGCTTGACCATAACCCGGGAAATGTCCGAGCCTCCTCTGCTGTTTCATGGAAGTCGTCATCAGATCGAGCAAATTGTGATCAATCTCCTGTTAAATGCACGGGACGCTGTGGCAGGCAGGGAATCTCCACACATCGTTATCCGTTCCTTCCTCGTACCAGAGGACAATAGCTCTTACGTAGGGTTATCCGTTTACGATAACGGCACAGGGATTTGTGCAGAACAGCTTTCGCAGATTTTTCAGCCCTTCTTCTCGACGAAGGAACGGACAAAAGGGACTGGTCTCGGGCTTTCCGTCAGTCTTGGAATTGCAGAAGCACACGGCGGGAAGCTGTTTGCTGAAAGCGTGGAGGGAGAGTACAGCAAGTTTACGATGCTTTTGCCACTGTTAGCTGACGAGGAGGACAACGATGGAGAAAAAACGGATTTTGATCGTGGATGATGAAACAGAAGTGACTACCTTTTTCACCTATTTTCTTAAGAAAAAAGACTGCGATATTATCGTCGCCAATTCTGGCAAGGACGTGGAACGGCTGCTTCGCTCGGATTCTACCGGCTTTCACGCTGCACTCGTGGACCTGAAGCTGCCTGATGCCGACGGATTGACGCTGCTCAAACAGATCAAGGCCGTATTTCCCGCCTGCGAAGTCTTGATCATGACGGGCTTCAGTACGATTAAATCGGCTGTGACAGCGATGCAATGGGGCGCGCGCGATTACTTGGAGAAGCCATTCGACGATCTGGACAGTCTGGAGCAGGTCATCGACGCGGTGCTCTCCTCTGCCAGCAAACAAAGCGATCACCTATCCCAAGAAGCCGCCCAATATGGTATCGTGTATTCATCTGACAGTCCGATGGCCAATGTGACCGCAATTGCCAAAAAATTAGCAAAAAAGGCGATCCATGTGCTCATTGAAGGCGAGACGGGTACGGGCAAGGAGCTGATGGCCCGTTTTCTCCACGGAGCAAGCAATCGCGCCCAGCAGCCTTTTGTCGCTTTTAACTGCGGGGCAGTCCCGGAATCCTTGCTGGAAAGTGAGCTGTTCGGCTATGAAAAGGGCGCTTTTACCGGAGCCCTCAAATCTCGCAAAGGCCTATTCGAGCTGGCACATAACGGAACGCTGTTTCTTGACGAGATCGGGGAGGCTCCCCCTTCCATCCAAGTGAAGCTCTTGCGTACGCTAGAGACGGGAGAGTTCATGCGCGTCGGTGGCGAGCAGATCGGTCAGAGCAATATTCGCTTTATTTCTGCCACCAATCGCGATTTGGAGCATGAAGTCGAGATGAATCGTTTCCGTAGTGACCTCTTGTATCGTCTGGAAGGGATCAAACTGTCGATTCCTCCGCTTCGCGAACGGATTCAGGATATCCCCACCATCGCGCACTACTACTTGCAAAAGCGCAGTGGAGGCCCGTGCGAAATCGACCAAGATGCCATCGAGCTCTTGCAGCGCTATGATTGGCCCGGTAATGTCCGCCAGCTGATCAACGTTCTGAATCAAACCATCGCCTTGCACGAATGTGAACGACTGCGTGCCGAGCATTTGCCAGCGAATTTGCGAAGCCGCACGGTACAGGTGCATCCACCCACTGTCCCCAAACGGATCGAGCAGGTCATCGATCACGAATGCGAGCGTTTTGTCGATACGATACTCCGCCTTGTCACCTCTGTAGACGGGATCGACTTCGATTATCTGATCAAACGTATCAAGCAACTCGAAGGCGAGGTCGGGCGAACGATTATCGAAAAGGGCTTGACCGAAACGAATGGAAACAGACAGCTTTTAAGCAAAAAATTAAACATCACCAAACGGACGATTCGCTACATTTTGAATGAAAAAGCATAACGTCTGCATTGGCGCATCTAGGAGGCATTCACGTCGTGGTTCCCGAAAAACCTTTCTCGACCCTGAAAAAAATCCCTGCTGACTTCTCTCTATCTGCCGTTATTGTTGGACTTATCGCCACGATGGTCTCCTATGCAGGACCATTGCTGATCGTCTTTCAAGCTGCCAAGGGTGCCGGACTCAGCGATGCTGTCCTCGCCTCTTGGATTTGGGCCATCTCGATTGGGAGCGGCTTGACGTGCATTGTGCTCAGCATCTGGTTTCGCACCCCGATCATCACTGCTTGGTCGACGCCAGGGGCAGTTCTGTTAGTCACCAGCTTGACGGTATACTCTTTTCCCGACGCAATTGGCGCGTATATTTTTTCGGCCGTGGTCATCACACTCGTCGGTGTTTCCGGTTTGTTTTCCGTCTTGATGAAATACGTCCCGCAGTCGATTACGACCGCCATGCTCGCGGGGATTCTTCTGTCTTTTGGCGTAGAGGTCTTTGTTTCCATGCAGCACCTGCCTGTATTGGCTCTGCCGATGATCTTTTGCTATCTGTTCGCCAAGCGCTGGTCCCCACGGTATGCTGTCGTGCTTACGCTTTTGGTTGGCTTGGTTGTCGCCTTTCTTTTGGGGCGTTTGCAAATGGACAATGTCCAGATGTCCCTCGTCCAGCCCGTCTTTACGATGCCGACGTTTTCTCTCGATGCGATCATCGGCTTGGGAATTCCATTGTGCATCGTCGCGCTTGCCTCTCAGAACGCTCCAGGAATTAGTGTCTTAAAAGCAGACGGGTACGATACACCTGCTGGGCCGCTCGTAACGACTACTGGCATCGCTTCGCTCTTGCTTGCTCCTTTTGGTTCACCAGGAATCAATCTGGCGGCGATTACAGCTGCCATTTGCACGGGAAAAGAAGCTCATCCGGATCATACCAAGCGCTACATTGCCGGGATTGCCTGCGGGGGCTTCTACTTAATCTTCGGGATGTTTGGCGCTACGATGGCTTCGGTATTCGCTGCCTTGCCCAAAGAATTGATCGCCGTCATTGCTGGCTTGGCTCTGTTTGCTTCACTTAGTTCCAGCCTCGCACAGGCGATGAGCGAAGCGAAGGAACGGGAATGCGCCTTGGTTACATTTCTCGTCACGATTTCCGGTATTTCCATTGGCGGGATCGGCGCTGCCTTCTGGGGCTTGATTGCAGGGGTAATCACTCATCTGATTTTGAATGGCAATGTGAAAAGCTGGTTTGTGAAAAAGAAGAATACGCAGCCGTTGGCTTAAATAAAGGTGTGTTCCAACGATGCATCATGCTACAAGTTAAACCAGGGCAGGAACCTTAGATGGCTTCCTGCTCTTTTTGTTGTTCGCCCCATCTTGGCTCAACTCCTAACAGTTTTCAGTACGCCCTAAACCGTTTGTGCCGAAGTTAATCAATGAATTTGGCGAATGGGATACGAAGCATGAAACCATAATAAGGGCATATTGCTGGAAGGAGTGACGCACAATCATGAAAAGAATGACATGGCTATTCATCATTTCCATAATGATGGCTGGCTGCCTGAACAATAACCAAGGCCAACAACCAGGGGCTCAAACACAGCAAGCTCAAAATCAACAACAAAACCAAAATCAACAACAAAACCAAAATCAACTGCAAAACCAAAATCAACTGCAAAACCAAGCTCAACCGCAGGGTAATTTGAATAATCGCATTCAAATTGCCAATCAGGCGGCAGAAAAGATTACACAAATAAACGGTGTGACGCAAGCGAATGTGCTGGTTACACAAAGAAACGCCTATGTAGCTGCTGCAGTGAATACGAATCAAGGTCAACTCACCCAAGAGCTGGAAGATCAGATCTCCAAGCAAGTCCGCGCAGCCGATCCAAACATTCAAAACGTGTATGTGTCCACCAATCCGGAATTTGTTGATAGTGTCAATCGGTATGTGACAGATGTAGGACAAGGAAGACCGGCTGCTGGCTTTTTTGAAGAATTTAACGAGATGGTCCAACGGGTTTTTCCAAACGCCCGATAACGAACCGGTCTTTACAAATGAATCCTTGCCGGTATTCCTTAACGTACAGGATACCGGCGTTTTTTATATCAATCTCAACACTTCCATTTAACACTGTAACCATGTTGTATATGTTGCTTCCATTATTCGAATAATGTATTAGAAGAATTTGGAGAAGGAATGATGATATGGACAGCACAGATCAATGGTTAGATTCTGTCATTCTCGGCATTGATGTCGGCTCGACAACCGTCAAAGCGACAGTGGTAAACCCGAACAACAAAGAAATTCTGTGGTCAGATTATCAACGGCACCATACAAAGCAGGCGGAAAAGGTTCTGGAGCTATTGGTTGCCATTGGAAATCAGTTTCCTCACATTCCTCAAAAAAACATTCGTGTATTTATTACAGGCTCTGGCGCAGGTCCGATTGCTGAGCACATCGGAGCGAAGTTTGTTCAAGAAGTGAATGCTGTCACTATGGCTGTAGAACAGCTTCATCCCGATGTAGGGAGTGTCATCGAACTGGGAGGACAGGACGCCAAAATCATTATTTTTAAGGAAAACGAGGAGACAGGCAACAAGCAAGCCCTTACGTCCATGAATGACAAATGCGCATCTGGCACGGGTGCCACGATTGACAAGTGCATGATAAAAGCTGGCATGCCGATGGATGAAGTGGGCCGATTGCATTTTGATGATTCCAAACTGCACCATGTGGCAGCCAAATGCGGTGTGTTTGCGGAAACAGACATAGTCAATCTGGTAAAAAGCGGAATTCCCTCCGCTGAAATCATGTGCTCCCTTGCCGATGCGATTGTGATGCAAAATCTCTCCGTTCTCACCCGCGGCAATACGTTGCGCCACCGTGTCCTTTTACTAGGCGGTCCTAATACATACTTGCCTTTCCTTCAAGAATGCTGGCGAAAACGGATTCCGCAGACCTGGCAAGAGCGCGGATACGAATATCCTCTAGACATCCCGATCGAAGAACTGATCTTTGTTCCTGACAATTCCCAGTACTACGCCGCTTACGGTGCCGTCATTTACGGAATGCATGAGCCGGCTGGCGTTGGCAATTACACGGGTTTGGAAGGACTGAAGGAATTTATTGCGAACGGTCGGAAGGCAAAACTGGGTGAGAAGGCAGGCCCCCCGCTTATGCGTTCGGAAACCGAACAGGAAGAATTCCGCAGAATGTACAGCATACCCACATTTACATCTGCGAGCTTCACGCCGGGGCAAAAGGTACGCGCCGTAATTGGTCTCGATGGCGGCTCTACTTCATCCAAAGCGGTTCTCGTCGATGATAGCGGAACCATCTTACTGAAGGAGTACCAATTATCAAAGGGCAATCCCTTGGAAGATACAAAGGAAATGCTGAAGAGGCTTCGAGACAGGGTGAGTGAGCAAGGAGCCGAATTAGAGATCATCGGCTTCGGGGCCACAGGCTATGCTGCCGATGTTCTGGAAAAAACATTGAAGGCGGATGTCAACATTGTCGAAACCGTTGCTCATATGATGAGTGCTGTCAACCAATTTGGCGATGTCGATGTTATTTGCGACATCGGTGGACAAGATATCAAGGTCCTCTTCATGAAAAATGGAGACATCCGCAATTTCAGACTGTCTAACCAATGCTCTGCAGGAAACGGAATGTTGTTGCAAGCGATGGCAGACCAGTTCGGCATTCCCGTTCAAGAATATGCGGATACAGCTTTCCAAGCTGACCTTTCCCCTACCTTCTCATACGGATGTGCCGTTTTTCTCGATGCCGACCGTGTCAATTTCCAAAAGGAAGGCTATTCGAAGGAAGAGCTGTTGGCCGGCCTCGCTTTGGTTTTGCCGAAAAACGTTTGGCAATATGTCGTGCAAATCCCGCGCATGTCTGAACTGGGACGCAAGTTCGTTCTGCAAGGCGGCACGCAATATAATCTCGCTGCGGTAAAAGCACAAGTCGATTACATCAAGCAGCGCGTTCCTGATGCAGAAGTTTATGTTCATCCCCATCCAGGAGAAGCGGGAGCAATCGGCGCCGCGATGGAAACGCTGCGTGTGGTCAAGCGCCGCGGCTATTCTACCTTTTTGGGCCTTGAATCAGCGATTAACCTGTCCTATTTGAGCCGTAACGATGAATCTACTCGCTGTACATTCTGCCCGAACCATTGCAGCCGTACGTTTATCGATTCCGAGACGCCGGATGGGCAAACGGCCAGGTATATCTCCGGTTTTAGCTGTGAGAAAGGAACGGTGGAGGACAAGGAAGCCGTGATCCAGCTCACCAAGAAGCGACAAGAGCTGAAGAAGCACTATCCGAATTTGGTGGAATATGAAGCCGTACGCATGTATCAGCACTTTTACGACCCAGAGCCGCTCCCCCAAACGGATACACTCGTAGAGGATGTTCGGTTCAAACGAAGCTGGTTAGGATGGGGGGGCACGCGGAAGGCTTCCTATCAACGTCCATTCCAACGCTCTGCCCCGGCGGCAATGGAACGAAGAAACCAGATACGCATCGGGATTCCCCGCGTGCTTAATATTTGGTCCACCGCCCCTTTTTGGCGCACCTACTTCGAAACGCTGGGTGTAGATAAAAACAATATTGTTTTCAGTGACTTTACCAGTGAAGAAATGTGGCAAGAAGGCGGAAAGTACGGTTCTATCGACCCTTGCTACCCGTCTAAGGTGGCGCAAGCCCATATCCACAATTTGCTGTTTAAGCACCATGAGAAAAAGCCGCTTGACTCCATCTTTTTCCCATGCATCACCCATATCCCGACGCATCTGCAAAATGTAATGGATTCATCAAGCTGTCCCATTGTAGCAGGAGCACCTAACGTGATTAAGGCCGCCTTTACAAAAGAAGTCAACTTCTTTGAGACGAGAGGAGTCACCTATCTCGATCCAGCCGTTACCTTCACCGAGCTGAATTTGATGAAAAAACAGTTGTATGAAGCGTTCAAAGACTTTTTGCAAATGACAGAGGATGAAAGCGATTTTGCCGTGCAGCAGGGCTGGATCGCAATGAATCTGTTTGATGCCGAGATGCAGGAAAGAGGAAAAATGATACTGGAACAGGTGGAAGCGGATAATCGGCTCGCGATTCTGATGATCGGCCGTCCCTATCATTCCGATCCTGGCATGAATCATGGTGTTTTGGAAGAGTTTCAAGTATTGGGTTATCCGATTCTCTCCATGCGCTCCATTCCGAAAGATGAAGAGTGGCTGCACCGCTTTTTCCAAGACGATCTGGAGAGCGGACGTGTGGAGTATGCATTAGAGGTCAGTGACGTGTGGCCGGAAAACTTCAGTTCCAATTCTGTGCAAAAAGTATGGGCATCCAAATTTGCCGCCCGTCATCCCAATGTGGCCGTACTTGACTTATCCAGCTTTAAATGCGGACATGATGCGCCTACCTACGGGCTTATAGACTCGATCATTTCGACGGCAGGGACGCCTTACTCCGCCTTGCACGATATTGATGCCAACAAGCCAAGCGGGTCGATCAAAATTCGCGTGAAAACCTATGCCCATAGCTTGGGACTCCATGAAGAACGCTTGCATGATCTGGCCCAGAAAAAGGCGGAACTGCAACAGCGTTTAGAACAGAAGCGACTGGAGCTTTCCAGCTTGCAAACAAAAGAGCAAACGAACTCCTACGAGCAAAAAAACCTTTCTCAGACCGGCAACTAAACGTCCAGAAAAAAGGAGCGACAACCACCAGATGACTACAAGCAAGGTGCTTCCCAACGAATCGGAGACAAAACACTCAACTGATGAGAGCAAGTTGCTTCACTTTCAAGCAGAACAGGAACTTGCGTTAGGTTTGGAACAGGCAAAAAGAACACAATGGTTCGATCCGGTACCGCGTCAATTTTTAATGAAAGATAAGGCAACCACAACGATCCTCTTTGGCGGACTTACCATGGCGCACGATTTTCTGGTTGAGGGAGTATTGAAAGGATTGGGCTATACGGTGAAGCACATGGATTGCCCGGATACCGAGTCACTTCGGTTTGGCAAAGAGTTCGGAAACCGCGGGCAATGCAACCCGACGTACTTTACCGTAGGCAATCTGATCAAGTATCTGCATCATCTGCGCGAAGTCGAAGGAAAATCAAAAGAGGAAATCGTGAGCAACTACCTGTTTATCACCAGCGGTTCTTGCGGCCCATGCCGCTTTGGCACCTATGTCACGGAGTATCGCAAAGCCTTGCGTGATGCCGGATTTGACGGATTTCGTGTTCTTTTGTTTCAGCAGCAGAACGGTCTGAAACAGGCAACAGGCGGCGAATCGGCTCTAAAATTGGACACCTCGTTTTTTGCCGGTTTTCTCAAGGCGGTTCTCCTGGGAGATATTTTGAATGCCATCGCTTATCGGATTCGTCCCTATGAGGTGGAAGCAGGCTCCACCGATGCCGCTCTCGCACGCTGCAAGCAGTTCTTGTACGATGCCCTGCATCAACGCAAGTGGCTGATTCCCGCGCTGCTCAGATGCCGCAAAGAACTGGAAGCAATCAAGGTAGACCGTACACAAGTCAAGCCGAAGGTGAGCATCATCGGCGAGTTTTGGGCGATGACAACAGAAGGTGACGGCAACTATCAACTACAGCGGTTTCTCGAACAGGAAGGGGCCGAGGTGGAAGTACAATCGATTACCGCGTGGATTCTTTTCCTGATTTGGGAAGGACGCTATGACACTCAAAAGCGGATGAGACTGCGTGGAGAAGATTCAGGCCGCTACGGCTTGGAAGGGAAAAACCCTGTGGTACGTCTGCGCATGTTGGCTATAGCTGACCGTGCCATTCGAGTCCTGTTCCAGGTCTACGCGAAGACGATCGGGCTCAATGGTTATCATCTGCCCGACATGGACGAGATCGCAGAGGTATCCCACCAACACTACAACAACCATGTCCGCGGTGGAGAAGGTCATATGGAAGTAGGGAAGCTAATCTTAAACGTCGCCAAACGGAAAGTAAACATGACCCTCTCCGTCAAGCCATTCGGATGTATGCCGTCTTCTGGCGTCTCCGATGGTGTTCAATCATTGATTACTGAAAAATACCCCGATGCCATCTTCCTTCCGATTGAAACAACGGGAGATGGAGCGATCAACGTATACAGCCGCATACAGATGATGCTGTTTAAAGCAAAACAAGCTGCGCAAAAGGAGTTTGACGATGCTTTAACCAAAAAAGACATCACGGTTGAGCAGCTTCAGAGCGCTAGCATTTCAACAAGTACCCATCCATTGCGAAAAAGCCGTCATGTCGTGGCTTGTACGGCGGCAAACATGGTATATGGCATGCGCGGTTTTATGAACTGGTATTCACTCCGACGAAACAAGGAGGAAGTAAAAGGGGTATAAAACTTTTAAGGAAAAACGGCTCTTTCGAACTGATTCGAAGGAGCCGTTTTGTATGTTCTTACCGGTAAAGTCCTTGTTTCTCGGCGTAATTTCCCCAATGCGGGCGGCTACCGTCTCTATCCGTAAAAGGATACTCGTCCGACAAGCCCCATGTACTGACTGTTTTCCCCGTTTTTTCTGCGACAGCCGGGTCCGAAGCCAGCGCAACCACTGCTCGACCGATGTACGCAGGTGTTTCCGACATGATGAAGTGCTTATCTTGCTTCACTGCCTCTCTCCACGTCTCTTCTGTCACGCCAAAATGATCGAGCATCGCTTCCGAGCGTAGGAAGCCCGGCGTTAGAGCCAATGCGGTAACCCCGTGTGGGCGCAGGTCCTCTGCCATCGACGCAGCCAAATGAATCGTCGAGATTTTTGCCAAGCTGTAGTACAGATTGCCGCGGTACCGATAGTCGATTCCGTCCGTAATCTCGATGATCAACCCTTTTTTCTGTGCCACCATGAGCGGAACCGCATAGTGACTGGTGATCATATGCGTGCGAATGGCGCGCTCTTGCATCAATAGGCCGTCTGCCAATGGCTGCTCCCAGAACGGCGTTCCCCAGTGAGTCAACGGATCTCCACCCCAGATGTCATTGACCAAAAGATCGAGCTGTCCATCTTGCTCCGCCTTTACTCGCGCAAAGAACGCTTTTACCTCTTCTTCCTGCGTATGATCGACTCGCACAGCGATCCCGATTCCCCCGCTTGCCGTCACGAGCTCTGCTGTCTCTTCGATCGTCTCCTGTCGTGCCATATCAGAGTGCTGACCACGCACCGTGCGTCCCGTTACATATACCGTCGCCCCTGCTTCTCCCAGACTGACGGCGATGCCCCGTCCTGCCCCTCTTGTGCCGCCTGCTACCACCGCTACTTTGCCTTGTAATGGTTTCATTCGTAATGCCTCCTTATATCGATTCATGCATCAAGAATAACGAAGTAAATATGACAACCGCTGTCATATTCGTTACGATACAATCAAAGTAATTTTGTTTTTATTTCTAGGAGGGCTTATTATGCGGGCAGATCGACTCCTTACGATCTTGTTGCTCTTGCAAAACCACGGTCGCATGACTTCCAAGCAATTAGCAGAAAGGCTGGAGGTGTCCGAGCGAACCGTTCATCGTGATATGGAAGCTTTGAGTGCGTCGGGTGTTCCCGTCTATGCGCTGCGCGGTGCAGATGGGGGCTGGGCTTTGGCAGAAGGCTATCGCAGTAATTTGACCGGAATGAAAATAGATGAGCTGCAATCACTGCTCGTAGCCTCCCCTGCTGCCTTGTTGAATGATCTCGGACTCCATGAAAACTATGAAGCTGCTTTTCTCAAACTGCTGTCCGCACTGCCAAAAACCGTTCAGCAGGACGCCATCCACGTACGCCAGCTCCTTCATATCGATGGGGCTGGCTGGCATGAATCGACGGAGACGTTTCCGTTCTTATCGGTGGTTCAAGATGCCGTATGGCTTTCCCGCAAGCTGTTCATTCGTTACATGCGCGAAGATGTGACAGTTGAACGCATTGTCTGCCCGTTCGGACTCGTCGCCAAGCGCAGCATCTGGTATTTGGTCGCCAAAGTGGACGAGGACATGCGGACGTACCGGATTTCACGACTTTTGGATGCACAGCTGTTAGATGATGGCTTCATCCGCCCAAGTGATTTCGATCTCGCTTCCTATTGGGAACAATCCACCTTGGACTTCAAATCCAGCCTCCCACGTTATCCTGCGCGGTTACTCGTCAAAAAAGAGACGTTGCCAGCTGTAAAACAGGAGCGTTATATAAAAATAGCTTCCACCCAAGCCGCAGCAGACGACTGGATGGAAGCAGAGGTTGAATTTCATACACTTGCGTCAGCATGTTCGCTGGTGCTCAGCTTCGGCCCGCACATTCAAGTGTTGGAGCCACAAGAGCTGAAACGTGAGGTCGCAGAGCAGGCGCATGCTATACTTCGCCTGTATGAGGGCCAGAATTAGCAAGGACTTTTGTTTCTCGTCCGCACAGGAGCAGGACGATTGTTCCCACGATCAGCACTGCGGTAAACATACTAAAAATGAATGTGTAGCTGTAATGATGCGACGAGTAGTAACCGACGAGATACGGCGCGATAATACTGCCGATTCTTCCGACGCCGGATGCCATACCAGAACCGGTAGCGCGCAGCGGTGTCGGATAATTTTCCGGCGTGTACGCGTACAAAGCACCCCAGGCCCCCAGATTGAAGAAGGACAAGAAGGCTCCCGTCACCAACAGCTCCATGGTGCCACTGCTTTGTCCAAAAGCAAAGGCCATCACTCCGGTCATGAACAAGAAGGTTGCCAGCGTCCATTTCCGTCCCCATTTTTCCACGAGGTAGGCTGCCGCGAAATAGCCTGGCAGTTGGGCCAACGTCATGATCAGTACGTACTGGAAGCTTTTGATCATCGTAAAGCCTTTGTCGACCAAAACAGATGGCATCCATAAAAACATGCCGTAGTACGAGAAAGCAATTGCGAACCAGACAACCCACAGCGTAATCGTCTCTGTGCGATGGGACGTCAACAGCTTTGCAACAGGAATCTTCTCGGCTTGCTTTTGAAACTGCGGAGATTCAGGAATGCTCTTCCGGGCAAACAAAGCGTACACGACAGGCAGCGCTCCGATCATGACAGCCACGCGCCAGCCATAGTCCGGAATGATGAAATACGCTATGACAGCCGCCGCGATCCAACCGACCGCCCAAAAGCTCTCCAACAGCACAACCGTACTTCCTCGCTTCTCCGGTGGCGCAAACTCGTTTACCAGCGTCGAGGCCACTGGCAGCTCGGCACCCAAGCCGAGTCCCATCAGGAAGCGGAACAGCAGCATGGTTGCAAAACCAGTTGCGAAAGCGCTCGCAAAGCTCGCCAAGCCAAACAAGACCAAGGTCAGCAAAAATACTGGCTTGCGGCCAATCCGGTCAGCCAAATAGCCACCTGCAATCGCCCCAATCGCCATGCCGACGAGATTGCCCGTTCCTAGCAGCCCGGCCTCTTCCCCTGTCAAACCCCATTCCTGTCGTAATGCCACCATAATAAAAGATAAAAGTGCAACATCCATGGCATCGAACATCCAGCCAAAACCGGCTGCCCAAAAAACTTTTTTGTAAGGCTTTGACATTCTCGTTCCCTGCTTTCCTTTCTTTTGCGCATGATATTTGCGCCTAGTTATCATTTCGCTTTTTCGTCCAATATCCTGCTCGCAGAAAAAAGTTCGACTATTGTGATAGTAGCCTTTCCCAAGAAGCTCCATTCTAACCAGACCATGACGAAAAGGCAGTCCGATGATTCGTAAGACCGCCGAATAACAAGAGACTATTTTTTTATTGAGGAAGCCGCTGAATGAATCTGTTCATGAGCAAAGAAAGAGAAATCAAGATGGGAGGGTCGTCCGGATGAGGCACATGAAGAGTAACTTGCTGATGAGGGACGATCGTAGTTGGTGTGACAATGATTGGTTTCTTGGATCGTGTGCGCAATGTCTCGTACGGCAAGAGAAAATCCATCGCCTGCATGCCCCAGGCAACAGACGTCGCCATCAAGTAATACGTGCCCGGCTTGACATTGGTAAAACAAAAATTGCCTAGTGAGGGCAGCAATGTTCCGTATAAAGGAAGACCTTCTGGAATCGGCTTGGCAAACAATCCAATCAAAATGACGCCTTGAAAAGGCTCTGTGGACTCGATTGTTCCTGCAATGGTCATCGGTCGCTCGGGGGCCGGATGTAACCGGGTCCACTCTGTCAGCTGCTGCAAGGAACGGAGGCGGTCTTCCGCTAGCTGCGCCGTTTCTCGAAATTCGCTAGGCGATACCCCGACACGCTCTGTAAAACGGGTGGAGAACGTCCCCAAGCTCTGCTGACCAATTTCCAGACCGATGTCGCGAACACTCATATTCGTGCGTAGCAGTAAATCCTTTGCCCTTTGGAGTCGCATGGTCGATACGTAATAAAGTGGCGGGAGCCCGATTCTTTCTTTAAAAATCCGCGCAAAATGATACTGACTATACGCAACATGATTCGCCAGCCGGGAAAGTGGTAAAGGCTCGTCTAAATGCCGATGTATATAAGCAATCACTTCGTCAATTTCCGTATACCTGTCCATCAATCGAGCCGCTCCCTCCTTCTTCTGCACAGCCAAAGACAGAACGTTTGTTCTGAAATAAAATTTACCATATTTTTCTCATCGATGGAAGGAGTAATTTGCATCACTTACGCTTTCGTTTTCTGCAACCGGATTTCGTTCAGAAACGCTTGCATCGTGTTCGTTACAAATGAATCTTTTCGGCGAATAAAAACGGTTGTCACCTCATGATAAGGCTCCGGGATGCGATGGATATGAACCGTTCCGCTCTCGACCAAGTGGTGTACTGCCGACTTCGGCAAAATGGTAATGCCAATCCCCGCTGCTACGCCCCCGATAATGGTCTCAAACGTTCCGAACTCCATCACTTTTTTCGGAATCAAGCCCTCTACCTTCATCCAGGTCTCTAACCGTTCCCGATACCCGCACCCCTTTTTGTAGAGCAAAAGAGCTTTCCCTGTGATATCACTGGCAGTGAAGGAACTGTTTTTCGTTACCAACACCAGCTCCTCTTGAAACACTTGCTCCTGCTCGATCAAAGGATGGTTGATCGGTCCACTCACGAACGCTCCATCCAGCGCGAGATCCAGCACTTTTTGCAGCAAATTCTCCGTTACCCCAGCCTTGAGTGAAATATCGACATGGGGATACTGGCTGCAATACGAGGATAACAACCCCGGAAGGCCATTAATCGTCTCAACCATCCCGACTTCCAACACCCCGGACGGCTCAGACGCCCGATGAAAGTACTTTTGCATTTCTTCGAATTTGGCGATGATCTCTCGCGAATATTCAAGCAGGCGCTTCCCTTCTGTATTTAAGGTCATGCCTCGCTTGTTGCGATAAAACAAAGGTGTCCCCAGCTCTTTTTCCAGCAGCTTGATCCGCGCCGTCACATTCGACTGAACGTAGCTCAGCTCGGCTGCGGTCTTGCTCACGCTACCCAAAGTGGCAACCATCTGAAATATTTTCAAATCATTGATCTCCACGTTTCTCTCCCTCCTTTCATCTATCACTGAAAATGATACATAAAGTTATTATCAATCATTATACTAACATATTTTCATCCAGTATGATGTGGGAAGTCAACTTTGTCAGCTTCAGATTGAAAAGGAGAAATCGCATAATGAACAAGCAACTACTTTTGGGGTCTATTTTCTGCATGGTCGCCAGTATGTCATGGGGGGCGATGTTTCCGGTTGCGCACATCGCACTGCAAGAGATCGATCCATTTTACTTCTCATTTCTTCGCTATTTTTTCGTAACGATTATTTTGTGCGGTTTGCTCTGGGCAAAAGAAGGCTTGTCTGCGTTTCGTTGGGAGGGGCGCGGGAAGTCTCTGCTGTTTTTTGGAACAATGGCGTTTACCGTCTACAATATGGGAGTATTTCTCGGGCAGGATTTGATGGGAGAGCCAGGCACGATTGCAGCGTCCATTATGGAAGTGCTCATGCCGATGATTTCGATTGTCCTTTTGTCCATTACGACTAGAAAGCTGCCGCCTTACTATACGTTGGCGACGATTCTGGTAGCTTTGGTCGGCGCTGTCCTTGTTATTACGAATGGCAATCTTACCTTCTTTACTACAGCAAGTGAGCATTTGATCCCGTTGTTCTTCATTTTCATCGGTGTCGTGGGTTGGGTCGTTTACTCGATCGGCGGCGGGCGTTTTAGCACGTGGTCTACACTTCGCTACTCCACGTTGACGTGTCTCTTGGGAACAGGAGTGAATTTCGTGATTGTCACGACTGCCTCCCTCTTTCAATGGCTTCCGGTTCCTACCGTCGAAACTGTGATGTCCATCAAGTACGAAATGGCGTTCATGGTTCTTTTACCCGGCTTTGTAGCTCTTCTGAGCTGGAATGCAGGCATTAAGCTGCTTACTCCGCTCAACGGCATTTTGTTTATCAACCTGGTTCCGATCACGACCTTTGCCATGATGGCGTTTCAAGGCTATGAGATCAGCCGTTATGAATTGTGCGGCACCTTGCTCGTGATCCTTGCCCTGATCGGGAACAACCACTTCCAAAGAAAGCAACTGCAATACCGTTCAGTCACCAAGCAACAACCGAGTGGAAGAAAAGTTCCGTCCATGTAGTCTAAAAAAGGAAGGATAGAAATTCAGGAAGCCCTGAATCTCTATCCTTTTTTTATCTCTACGGTCGCCGCTACCCCTGCGTGACAAGCATACATTTTTAACAGAAGTGATCCGAATATTGTCCGACTAGCACCTTCGTCGTTTCAATCCAGAGCTTCCGGTGCAAAATTGTCGGACCCAATCTTCTTTCCATAAACCGCAGCATTGGCTCGTTGTCATGCTCGACAAAGCACATGCCATAAGGAAACGTTGGCAGCGCCTGTTCAATCGTTTTCATCAACAGCGTAATTCCTCTTGCCTGCTTCTGATACTTTTCCTGGACGAACATCGTTTTGTACAAAAGCAGATTACCAGCCATTCGCTGTACGATCACCCAGCCAATGACTTTCCCCTGATAGCGCAAGCCTGTACTGTAATCGGGATCGAATTTTCCTTCTTCAAAAAACGGAGACAATAGCGACGTGTACCATTGCCCTTCTCCCTGTTCAATTTCCAGTCGCTCTGCTGGTGTCAGGTCTTTCCAAGGAAAGAGGGTAAAATCTTCGGGGAGCGTCAGCCTCTCCACCCACTGGCACTCACCCAGCCGCATTGAGCCGAGTGTGTACATATAGGTTTTGACCTTTGGCAACTGCCAGCCTTCCCTGATCGCTATTTTGGAGAGCCATGAAAAATCTTGTGCTTTGATGAAGCCAGCGAACTGACCATCGCTGATGCCTTGCTCTCTCATCTTTTGCTCAGCGTGCCACAGCAGCTTCATGCCCATTCCCTGCCGTTGATGCCCCTCTGCTACAACAAGCTCGATGATCTTGGCCTGTCCCTCGTTTATAGCGGATCGCCCCAACACGATGCCCGCAGGCTGATTGTTATTAGAAGCCCCAAATCCCCAAACGGATGAGCTGTTGATCTGGTCCAGCCACTCCAAGTGCTTGGGGTGCACCAACGATTTATACGCCCGTGCAGTGCTAGCAGTCAGTTCCTCTAGTTGCAATGTTCGTACCTCCTCGATGGACTTTGGCTTATTCATTGCTTGGGTTTTACAGATGCTGTTGCTGTACCTTGTATGAGATTCCCGGCCTTATCCCTCATGAAGCCTGGTCCAAAGGAAACCTTGCTCTGTTCCGTGATGAGAGACCCGAACGTGGTGTAAAACGTATCCTGAAACGTTACGCGAATGGTGTTTCCCGACACCTGGAATTTGGCATACCCTGTTACCTCTCTCATGTCGTCAAAATTCCCGGAAGGTGAGAATAGCAACCTCAAATTGGGGTTCGGGTCATTACGAAGTGGTTCTGACGCCGACAATGTATAGGTTGTTCCCTCTTCAGTGACGTCTGGGGACAATTGTGGGTTAGTAGCATCAAACCCGACACCGATCTCCTCTGTATCCAGCAAATCTTGGCCGCGATACAGCTTGAACACTGCATAAGAGTTATCATCTTCTGTAACCGTTGGCTTGGCCTTGATCGTCACGCCATAATCTCCATGGTTCATTTCCAGTAAAGACCCGTCGACCTCGACTGTGATGTATTCCTTTTCATTGATCACAAAACGGTCCAACTGGTTGTCATATTTGTACGAGAGAGGCTGGTTTTTTACAGATACCTCAAGATATTCGCTTAATACCCTTTTATCCATTGCCGGCTCCCATTTGTCGGCAATCGTAACTTGACGCGTCTGAGTCGGAGCAATCGGCAGCTCGATCTTTGCATCTGGCAAACGTTCCATGCGTGGAATGTTGAACAACATTTGTGCTTTTGCCACATACGACATCCAGTGTGTTTTTTCTGGACTTTCACTCAGAAGCTCGACCTTGGAAGAGGCCGCATCGATCATTTCCTGAGTGACCTTGGGCCTCAGCTCGATCATATCATTCGTCGTATAAAGGCCCTCAACTGCCTGCTTCACTTCCTCCAGCAGATTGTTCCCTTGATCAAATAGCTCCTGTGCTTTTTGGATGTCCGCTAACAGCAATACCTTTGTCTCCGAACCATCTTTTAGTTTCGCCACTTTCGCCTTCGCTGCATCGATCGTGCTCTGTGTCACTTCCGGTTTTAGCGCTGTCTGGGTTTCATCGGTGAACAGGTCACGAACGGCTTTTTGGGCTTCCTCCAGCAAATTGTTCCCGTTATCTAAGAGTGTTTGAGCTTTCCCGATATCAGCAAGCAGACCTGACTTTTCCGATACACGATTGTCCAGCCCCTCGACCAGCTTTTTCGCATCATCGATCTGTTTCTGGGTCGTTCCTGCCCGTAGTTCTTCTTTCTTCCCATCCGTAAACAGCTCTTCGACTGCTCTCTTGGCTTTCAGAAGAGCGGGGATCGGCGGAGGATCGATTGGCGGCGGAATCACAATGACGGGTTCTTTGAATCGGATGGAAAAACTGTCACTCGTGACATCTTTCTGTGCACGCTTGATGTGTCGCTTGTCGATCGTGAAGCTGACCTCTTTCACATTGTCCGTAGCGGTATGCTTTTTGGCTTGTCCAATAAACAAAATGGTGAGCTCGTCGTCACTCTCTTGTTTAACCTCAATATCCAGCCCGTCAGGCAGATGATGTACCTCGATATCATCGGCAGACAGTTCACCAAGGAACTTGCCGTTAGACAGCTTGAGCGTTTGTTTTGCCGTGATGCTGCCATCATTTGCTCCTGCCTCTTCTATCACCGTCTCGCTGACAGAAAGCGCGGGCAAATCAGGCAGCTCGGCTCCATCTATGGCTATCTCAAAGACGGCTTCCGCATCGTCCATTTTTGCCGTAATTTCTACCAAACCTTCTTTCTTTGCTGTTACCTTGCCCTCAAAGTTGACGAATGCAATTCGTCTATTGCTAGAGCTCCAGAGCAGCTCCCGTCCAGAGACGATGCGATCATGATCATCCCAAGCAACCGCGACCAGTGTCAGCGTCTTGTCCGTTTTCTCTTCCGTAGACAACTCTGCATCTTTTGCCATCGCTACCAGCTCGATTCGCTCTGCTTTTGTCCCTTTCTCAGCGATCACGAATGGTTCAAATTCCTCTTCTTCGCCGTCATGCTGCAAGCGCAGGGAAACCGTCTGTTCTTTTTTCGCGGCACGAATCGGTGAAAAACTGAGCAAAACAAGCTGTTCTTCCTCTAGCCAGACGAAGCTTTTGATTTTGATCCAAATGGGATTTCGATCATCTATAGCGGACGTCAAACGGAAATCCTTTGCAGCAGGTGCTTTGTCGGGAGCTGTCTCCAATCGATAGGCAATAAAGCCGTTGGTCGCTGTATGCCCCTCTGACTCTAGCAAGGACTCCCATGACTGGTTCTCTTCTTCTACTACTTCTTCTGATGCCTCTCGTACTTCCTCATCTGTTTTGTCTTCTGCTACTGACGTGCTGGCTGTCCCGATTGTCTGGATTTCTTTAATCGGATAGGAAACGGCTGCATAGGCGTTGCCGACAAAAGAAAGCAAAAAACCAGTGGAAACAACGGCTGTCAGGATTGTTTTGGCTTTTGGCTGCTGTTTGCCCATATGTAAATACCCCCTCTTTTTCTTTTGTATGACAAAATCATGCAAACTAATGCTATCAGAGGAGGAAATGAAAAAAACCTAACAAAAGTTAGGTTTTTGACGTTCTTTTTTAGACGAGTAACAGATCGACAAAAGACGCTTGTTCCAGATTCCCGAAAAACTCCTGAAGATTGATGTCGGCGAGTCGCTCACTGACTGAGGAGCGGTCGTACGGCGTATCTCGCAGCACTGCTTCAAGCTCCGCCACATCACGTACACCGAAGAAATCTCCGTATATCTTCGCTTCTTTAATTTTGCCTTTCTCAATATCAAGCTGGATCTCCACGGTGCCGATATCGAAACGTTTGGATTGACGGTAATTGCTTTTCGGTGACTTGCCGTAGTTCCACTCCCAAGTCTGGTAACGGGAACGGGAAAGCTCGTGAATGTTCTCCCAATCCTTTTCAGTCAGTATGTATTCTTCGATCTCCCCTTCTCCAAAAATCGAACGGAGAATCGCCAGACGGAACTCTTCAATGGTCATCTTCGTCCCCAAAAACTCCGAGATGTTGGCGACGCGGCTGCGAATAGATTTGATCCCTTTCGACTGGATCTTCTCTGCGTTTACCTTTAGAGCAGACACGACGTTTTCCATTTCCGAATCAAAAAGCAGCGTTCCGTGGCTGAACATGCGTCCTTTGGTCGAATACTGCGCATTGCCAGAAATTTTCCGTTCCCCGACCTGTATGTCATTTCGTCCTGTCAGCTCTGCTTCTACCCCTAATGTTTTCAAGGCTTGTACCACAGGAGCCGTGAATTTGCGGAAATTGTGGAAGGACTCGCCGTCATCATTCGTAATAAAGCTGAAGTTGAGATTGCCCAGATCGTGATAAACAGCACCGCCTCCAGACAGTCTGCGAACGACGTGGATATTGTTTTCCTCTACATAAGCCGCATTAATCTCCTCAATTGTGTTCTGGTTTTTCCCGATAATAATAGAAGGTTCATTGATATAAAACAGCAAGTAGTCGTCACTGTTGGGCAAATGCTTCAGGGCGTACTCCTCAATCGCCAAATTGATGCGCGGATCTGTTATCCCTTGATTATCGATGAATTTCATTAGATAGCCCCCATCCGTAAGCGTTCTATCTTCCTATCATACCATTTCCTGCTGGTCTGCACTGCTTTCGAATCTGCTCATGTATGCGGCTACGTTTACTTATCTTATTTTTTTTGTAGTTTTTTTGAAAATCCTCTATAAAAACGTTTTCAAATTGTCGATAAAGGACGTAAGTCTAGGGCAATCATCTTGGTGTTTTCTTTTCTAGATGAAATACTATGGATCAACGAGGTGTTCTTTATGAAAACAGCCAAGTTCTCCCGTTCAAGCTCTCTACGTACCAAGCTCGTCCTGTTATGTCTCCTGCTATTGGCGCTTCCTTGCCTTAACATCGGAATTCAGGGCTATTATTCTGCAAGCTACAGCTTGGACGACTTGGGCAGCCGCATCTTAAAAAACAACGTGAACTTGACGATTGAAATGATTGATGTTCTCCAGAAACAGGTCGAAGCTGGGAAAATCAGCAAGGAAGATGCACAAGAGCAAGTAAAAATTCGCATCCTCGGGCCAAAGCAATCGGATGGAACCCGCTCGATTAACAAAAATATCGATTCCGGTGCCAGCGGGTACATGTTCGTTCTGGATGAGAAAGGTGTCATGCTCGCCTCTCCTTCTATTGAGGGGAAGAATCAATGGGATACAAAAGATCCTGACGGTGTCTTTTTTACCCAAGAAATGATAAAGCGCGGTCAGGAAGGTGGCGGCTTTACATACTATCAGTGGTCAAAGCCAGCGGAGCCAGATGTTCTCTATCCGAAAATCGCTTATTCCAAGCTAGACCCTCACTGGGGATGGATCGTAAGCGCAAGCAGCTACATGGAAGACTTCAATGCCCCTGCCGAAAGTGTACTGTCTGATTTGCTGATCGTGCTGGGACTCTCCTTGATCGTCGGATTCTTCGTCTCGTGGTATGCCTCCGGGTTCATTTCCAAGCCCATCTCCTTGGTTGCTGAGCGCGTGAAAGAAATTGCCGGTGGAGATCTGTCCGGGAAAGACATCGTGGTAAAAAATCGTGATGAAATCGGACAATTGGTACATGACGTGACCCATATGACAGATCATCTGCGCCAGCTCATCTCTCGTGTCCGCATCAGCTCTCTGCATGTTGCTTCTACCTCTGAGGAGCTGACAGCGAGTGCAGAACAGACGAGCAAGGCAACCGAGCAAATCGCCGTCACGATGCAAGAGATCGCCATCGGAGCAGAGGATCAGTCCAAAACGATCGATGGAACGGTCAAGACGATCAACGACATGTCCTCCCGTCTGCAACAAATTGCATCCAGTTCCGAACAAGTCTCTCTGACAGTCGATACAGCGAACATGCTGGTCTCAAGCGGCAATGAAGCAATTGGCGGTGCCATCGCTCAAATGAATTCCATCAACACGACTGTTCTCGAGTTGGCAGAATCAATCAAAATGCTTGGTCACCGCTCTTCGGAGATCAGCAATATTGTCGAGGTCATCACCTCGATTGCCGAACAAACGAACCTGTTGGCGCTAAACGCTGCGATCGAAGCGGCCCGTGCTGGAGAGCATGGACGTGGATTTGCTGTCGTCGCCAATGAAGTACGCATCTTGGCTGAGCAATCAGCAAAATCTACCCAGCAGATTAAAGACCTCATTAGCGCGATTCAAGTCGACACGAACAAAGCCGTATACGTGATGCAGACGACGACATCTGAGGTTTCGGCTGGAATCGAAGTCGTACATGAAGCCAGCAAGGCCTTCCAGGAAATTTTATCTGGAACGACAGAAGTAGCACGTCAGATTCAGCAAGTTACAACTGCTACTCATCACATGACAACCGGAGCGGAGCAAGCTGTCCATTCCATTGAAGCGATTGCCTCCACTGCGGAGACAACGGCTTTCGGAACACAAAACATTTCGGCTGCCGCTGAACAGCAATTAGCCTCTATGGAGGAAATTTCGTCCTCTGCTGCTTCCTTGTCAAAAATGGCGGACGAGCTGCATGAATCGATTCAGCAATTTAAGGTGTAACCATCATCTCTGAAACGAAAAAGGCTGCCTTTGCTGGTCACCCCTGACCTCGCAAACGCAGCCTTTTCGATTCAATAAAAGCCTCTTTAAGCCCGAGGCGGTTGCTCCGCTTCCCACGTAATCGAAATCGTCGTCCCCTGCCCGACGGCTGTTTTCACCTCGATTGAACCACCAAACGCTTCCACTAATGCTTTTGTAATGACCATCCCAAGGCCTGTGCCTTCCGTCCGGGACTCGGTGTCTGTGCCACGATAATACCTCTCAAATAGTCGATCAGCTGTTTCTTCATCCATCCCACTACCATTGTCGTTAAAAATAAGCACAGCTGTAGATGGCTGGACTGCCTGTACGCAGATGGACACAGTCGTACCGCTCTCGTTGTGAATCAAAGCATTGGCAACCAGATTATCCACGATACGCTGAAACCAAGGCTTGTAGACGAGTATGTAAACAGGTTCGGTAGAGGGGATAAAGCGGATGCAGCCTTCCGGATACAACGGATGTTTTGCTGCTTCCGTAATGGCTTCAGCTGTGCAAACATTCAGGTCAACGAGCTCGACTGTAGGGGCACCTTGTCCGTTCCTCAATCGATACGTCAGCGCCAAGTCGTTGATCAAGTCTTCCATATACGCTGACTTGTCCAAAATAATTTTGGCGAAAGCATGTACCTCATCTGTCGTCCACGTATACTCGGTATTTCCTAACAAATGCGCGTACCCTTTGACAGAGGACAGCGGCGTTTTCAGATCATGGGAAACGCCTGCGATCCACTCATTTCTCAATTGCTCCGTTTCTTGCCGAAGCTTTTCGTTGCGGTTAAGCGTTTGCGACAAGGAGTCCATCGAATCGATCACATCTTGGAAGATAAGGTATTTGCGCTTTTTCTTCCCTCGCTTGTCTTGGCTGAGCGGAACACCATCCGCATTGGCAGGCTCCTCGTACTTTCCTCCACGCAGAAAGGTCAGCCATCGTAAAACGTGAACAATCGGTGCGCCAAATCGCTGTCCGAACAAGTAGGACACAATCCCGAAGACGAACATTGCCGACAAGAGCAACATACCCATCCCGATGAAAAGGGCCTTACTTTCCGGTGTCAAAAGCGGCTCTTCCCCGGGAGTCGTTCCTGGCAACGGAAAACTGAGTACCCAGGTTTGACCGCTGTTTTGATCATAATGCGATACAATTGTTGCTCCGTAGCGATCCGGGTATACCGAGCGCAACGCCAGTTCTTCCACTGAGAAATCCTTGATCGCTTTTGCAGGCTTATTGAATGAAGCCAGCTCCGCTCCCTTCGGATCAAGGAGCTGCACCCAGCCCGATTTACTCTTCAGTTGATTTTGGATGCTTGGAGGAAGCATAATCTCGTGATTTTTATGTACAGCCTCCTTAATCACCTGCTGCAAGAAATCGTCATCGCGATTCGTCCTCCCATACAGCAAGGTGTGAACTACGCCGTCTTTCTCCTGTATCCATAACGATAGCTGATACGGAAACGGGCTTTTTCGGAGCCAATAAGCGGTTAATTGGCCGGGACCGTAGTAGCTGGGTACGTCAGCCGGGGTAAAGAAAGAGTCGGTGACATAACCCTTTTCATCAATCCGCTGAAGCCACCCACCGCTATCTCGCACCTGCTCCAGCAGCTTCGGGTCAAAACGGACATCCTCTCCCTCTACTTCAATGGTCTGGATCAACCGCTGCAAGCCGACACTCTCAAATTCACGTGAGGACTGTACTTTTGACATTTCTTCAAGCGTCCAATATAACGTAAACCCAGCAAGTACAAAGAGGATCAGGCCAACCAGCACCAGCCACATGATCAGATGGAGCGCAATTCTGCTCTTAATATTCATAAGGAATGCCCTTTTTCACCATTTTGTACCCGAGTCCCCTGACGTTCACCAAAAACTCCGGCTGCGCTGGATCGGGCTCGATACGCTCCCGAATCCGATGGATATGCACCATGATGGTGTTGTCGTCACGTAAGCTATTCACGCCCCACACTCGTTCGTACAGCTCGCTTTTCGAAAATATCCGATTCGGATTTTTGCACAAAAATAGCAACAGTTGAAAAACAAGGGACGGACAAGGAATAACTTTCCCCTCCACATAGAGCTCCCCTGCTGCTTCATAGACTTGAAAACGACCAAAATCATAGACCCCATAAACGGGTGCTGTCGGTACGGTCGGGTTCGTTTTGCGCGTACGGCGAAGCAATGCCTTGATGCGTGCGACGATTTCCATCGGGTTAAAGGGCTTCGTCACGTAATCATCCCCGCCAACGGCAAATCCGGTCAGCTTGTCAAAGTCGGTATCTCTCGCACTCAAGAACAAAATCGGCGCTTCCGTCAGACGGCGGATGAATGGACAAGCTTCTATGCCGCTCATGTTTGGAAGCGTTACGTCCAGGACGATCAGATCATAGCTTTTTCGTTCGCATGCACAGAGCGCCTCTTCGGATGTTTTCACCTTGTCGATTGAGTGGAACCCTTCTTTGTGCAGTACGGTCTCAAGCAATTGGAGAATGGCTTGTTCATCGTCCACGAGAAGGATAGCTGCATCTTTCACGATCACTTCGCTCCTTTTGCGCTTTTGCGTTATCCTCCATTTTATCATGCGTACTGTCATCACGCGCCCGCAACAACCTTAACGGAATCATAATTTTGCCGCGATCGATTTAAGCATCCTGTAAGCCAGCGTTTCATGTCCGATAAGAATGGCTTTCTATAATGGAGCTAGCGCTAGAAAAAGATAGGAGTGGCGACATGAAAAAAGTATGGATTTTACTTGGTGTGGGAGCAATTCTTTTGACAGGATGTGCTGGGCAATCAGAAGCAACCTCAATATCCGCTGCTGCTGAATCCCCTACAAAGAAAGAAGAAGGTGCAAAGACGATGACTGTTCAAGCGGAATCTTTTGTGCAAGCTCTCCATGACGGAAAAATAGAGGATGTGTATGATCAAACAAGCTCGTCATTCAAACAGCAGGTTTCAAAAGCACAATTTGTAGAGGGGTATACCGCTTTTAGCAAGGGGGTGAAATCATGGAATCACCATTCCCACACGTCCGTAAACGGCAGCTATTCTGACACCTGGGTGGATCAGGACGCCAAACGGGGCCTCGTCCTTACGACGGATGAAAAAGGGATCATAACGGGCGTTTTATTAAAGCCGCTGCAAAGCTACCCTGACACCGACAATGCTTTAACAAAGCTGGTATATAGCGCACCGTTTACAGGTGAGTGGTATGTGTTCTGGGGAGGTCAGAATGTCCTTTCGAACTATCATTACGAGGTGGAAAGCCAACGCTATGCATACGATCTGATTCAGGTCAAAGACGGATTGTCCTACAAGGATGATCCTTTGAAAAACGAGAGCTACTATGCGTTCGGGCAAGAAATACTCGCGCCACAGGCAGGAACAGTCGTGCATGTCGTCCATGATATCAAGGATAATGTCCCTGTCGGAGCAATGAACGCGCAGCAGCCTGCTGGCAACGTCGTCATCCTCGATCATGGCAACGGAGAATTCAGCTACTTCGCCCATTTGAAGGAAGGCTCTGCCAAGGTGAAGGTTGGCGATCATGTGGAGAAAGGAGATTTGCTTGGGCTATGCGGAAACTCCGGCAATTCCAGCGAGCCTCATCTGCATTATCAGGTCTCTGACGGCAAAGATTTGTTCCATAGCAAATCCATTCGCGTGCAATGGGAGGACGGATTGAATCCGCGTCAAGGTGAAAGCATTACCGCGAAATAAATCGTATAGCTGTTAAACAGTGGCAGTCCATCCCTTTGCCTTATATTCAAAGAGATGGACTGCCGCTTTGTTTTAGAGGACAATATCATACTCCATTGTCTTGGCAGTTTGTTCTGCTACTTCCGCGTCTACTACTCGTTTGATGATGTGAAAGGACATATTGATACCCGCTGAGATCCCAGCAGATGTCACCGAGAATACTTCAAACGGACCTGCAAAATCCAAAACCTCCACATCGTCAAACAAAAAAATTCCTACTTGCCCTTGCTTGGTCTCCATGTGGATCTCCCCCATTTCACGTTTGGATATATTTTACAATAGCTTTTTGCAAACATCTCTAGTTTTTTTAGCTGTAAGATTCTGCTAGAGTCATTGATAGAAGATTAAAAATGATGGAGGAGGTCCGCTGTCTGATGAGTACCAGCCCGAATATTATAGAGGTCGCGTCCCTCATAGGAGAACCATCCCGCGTCTCCATCCTGGTCAGCCTGATGAACGGCAAGGCACTCCCCGCCAGTGAACTCGCACGAAACGCAAAAGTCACCCCCCAAACAGCAAGCACGCATTTGGCAAAGCTGGTGGAAGGCGGTCTTTTAGTCAGCGAGTCGCACGGCCGACATCGCTACTATCGTCTGGCCAGCCCTGAAGTCGCCCATGCCCTGGAATCGTTAATGACTATTGCTGCACCTAAGCCTGTTCGTTCCTTGCGCGAGTCCGACCAATTGCGAGCCGTCCGCTATGCTCGCACCTGCTACGACCATCTCGCAGGCGAAGTGGGCGTTGCCCTGACGCAGAAAATGCTGGAATTGCAATTGATCGAGGCATCCGGACAAGACTACGTGCTCAGTGATGCGGGAAAAACCAAGCTGCAATCACTCGGCGTAGACCTTCAGGCCAAGCCGAAGAGCAGGCGTCGCTTTGCCCGTCCGTGTTTGGATTGGAGCGAGCGTCGCCACCACTTGGCAGGCAGCCTCGGGGCCTCACTCACCAACCGATTATTTGAGCTTGGCTGGATCGAGCGAGTGCCAGGAGGGAGAGCAGTCCGTGTCACGCCGTTAGGCAGCTCTGGATTTATGACCGAGTTCGGACTGCATGTAGATGAATGCAAAAAGCACAGCTAGCTACTCTGCCAGCTGTGCTTTTTCACTTACTTGCCTTCGTGGGGCAAACGTCCAGTTCACGAGGAAAATCCCTGCGAAAATCAACAATCCTCCCGCATACACATGCCATTGCACTACCTCACCCAGCAACACCCAGCCCGACAAAACACCGAAGAACGGAGCGAGGAACAAGAATGCACTCGTTCTGCCCGGATCTCCGTGATTCAACAAATAAAACCACGTCGCAAACTGCACAATGGAAGCCATAATCGCGAGCCATAGGACGACGAATACAGCGGTCGGTGTGATAATCAGCTTCGGCGTTTCCAACGTGAACCCCATCACGAGGAGAAGAATTCCTCCGAACAACATCTGATAGGCTGTCATCACCCATACATTGAAACGGACTCCCCACTTTTTGACGAGAATCGTGGCAATTGACCACGCAAGGGCGGACCCGATACCAAACAGCGTTCCCGTCTCCCATTGCAGATGGAAACCAAGCGTGATGAACACCCCAACCAGTCCAATCAGAACCCCCATCCATTGCGTCAGCCGATAGGATATGCCTAGAAGCAACGTTCCCCATATGACCACGAGCAGTGGGTTCATAAACGTCAGGATCGAGGATTCACCCGCTGTGATCGTACGCAGACTTAAAAAGATACACCCCATGACGGCGGCCGTCTGCAAAAATCCGATCAAACACAGCTTTCCCCAGTCACCCACCGACTTCGGGAGCGGCTTTTTCCATACCCATGCTCCCATGATCAGTCCTGCCAGGGTAAAACGCAGCCCTACCAGCAGCAATGGTGAAAAATAGGCCAATCCAATTTTTCCTACCGCAAAAGACGAGCCCATCAATGATGTCGTCACGACGACAAGTATCCCGAACAAAATTCGATTCATGGCGTTGTTCCCCCGTTTCAGGCAAGCTACTTGTTTCTTCTTACATGTAGTGTACCTGACGGTTAGTTCGATGAGGGTCGAAGTGTGCAAAAGGTTTACAGTCGGTACTTCTCTACCATCTTGATCCCGATTTGATTCAGCAAGACAGCGAGCACTTTCCAGACCGCTTGACGATAAAACGGCAAATGTTTGACATACACCGCAGTATATTCCGGTTCTCCCTCAGCTCCCCTGTCCGCTTTGAATGCGCCTACGCCCGCACTTTGATGGAGCAGGATGCCTTTGCTCTGTGCTTCTTGTACCAAGAGGCATGACAGCATCCGATATAGCCCGGTCTCTTTGGGGAGCGTCGTATCATAGCCGAATAGTGGCGTCGTCATCACACCATTTCGCTCAAAGTAGCCAAGAATGCCGTCCAGTCGTCCGTCTTTTTCCAAGCCGATGAGGGTCAATGTCTTCTTTTGTATCGCCAGCCGGACGAACTCCACCGAAAACTGTGGATTATGCCGGGAGTATTTATCCAGGTACAGCGCGTTATATAAAGCAACGATTCGCTCGACATGCTGTTCTCCCAGCTCCTCATGACGCAGGATGCGATAGCCGGATTTGGCAAGCATTTTCCGATCGCGATTGAGCGTATTGCGGACCCGCCACTTACCCTGCGCTGGCCAATCGGGGTGAAAAAGGTAGACGTAGCGGCTGGGAACCATGAGATAGCCCTTCTCTACGAGTCCCTTGTGGAAATCCGGATACAGCCTGCGACAGACAGATCGAAACGCGATGACATGGCCAGGGAACTTTTGGATGCAGTTTTCCGTGATGTCCTTGACCTCATCTGTACTCACATCATGATACAGATTCGTCGATAACAGCCAGTTGTTGACGATGACCATTTTGTTGCATTGGCTTTTTTTCATCCAACGTCCAAGCCCTGTGAGTACTGTCGACAATACCCGCCTCAACATCCTTGAATCGAGCATGCCTAGCTCTTCCTTCGCATACGTCACGTAATGGGTAAACACCGAACTTACATACGAATTGTCGTACTCGGTATCGTTCACCGTTACGGGCATGATCCGATCTCCTACACGAAGTGCATGCATCCGCGTCTGTACATTTTGCACATAGCGAGATGGTTGTTCCGTCATCATGGGCAGCAAGTAGCTTTTGACGTAGTCGGCATCCTGTACTTGTTCCCAAGGGATTGGCCCCGCCGAGATCCCTTCATACCATTCAATCCATTGCCTGCTCACCTGGAACAAACATCCTCTCTACCCGCCGCAATTTTTTCGTACCGAGATTCAACTCGTACGGTGCAAACACAATCGCAGGCAATTGTCCTTGCTGATCGGCAATGACTCGCTCAAGACTTTGGCGTACTCGTTCCTGCTCCCGCATGGACGGTCCTTTCCCATCCTTCATGAGCAGTGCTACCTCAACTTGCTCGTAGCTTAGCTGCCGTACCGTGTACTCTTCAATCGCATCAGACGAGGTGATGACAGCACGACGGATGAAATCAGGAAAGACCGATATTAGGCGCACCTCATTTTCATGGCGAAAAACAAACAGATCATCTGCCCTGCCCTCAATCGATTCCAGCGCCATAAATACCGAGCCACACGGACATGGGGTACGCTTTTCCGTTAAAATGTCGTTCAAACGGTAACGGATAATCGGCTGTGTCGTCCGGGAAAAGTCTGTGATGATCGGAAAGAATCGCTCCTTTTGCTCATCGAGATATTCCTTTTCCACCACCACGAGGTCTTCATTGATATGCAGCGTCCCGTGAGAGCAGCTCACCGCAAGCAGTCCTTCTGTGCATTGATAAATTTGATGCACGATCTGCCCGAACACTTCTGCGATGTATGTTTGATCCAACGGGTCCAGCACTTCTGCCACCGAGATCACTTTGATCGGAGATATCCGCAATTTCCCTTGATGCTGGGCAGCCGCGAGCATTCTCAACATCGAGGCTGGCGCAACCAGCACCGTCGGCTGATACTGATTCAGGTGATCAAGGTGCTGATCGAGCGGTATTTGCAAATCGAAGAACGAGAATTGAATGCGCCGCCTGTTGACCGCCGTATACAGGTTGCTGTTCGCTCGCAGGAAAAAAGCAATCCGATGCGTTGACCATAGCTGACCAGGCAGTGCTTTTGCCAAAATCACCCCTGCCCATTTCGCCTGCTCCTGCGGTCCCACGAGAAAAAGCCCGCGATTGCCAGATGTCCCAGAAGACAAGCCTACGGTCACGCCGTTTAATTGGGGAGTGAAATCGCGTGTCGTTTCTGCTTTCAGTGCAATCCCAAACGCTGCTTCCCTCTTGATCCCGCACGTATTCAGCTCGTCAAAATGACTCATCATGCTCTTTTTATCAATCGGCTCCATCTGTCTCCATTGTTCTGGCGTTCCCAATCTCTTTCGGTAAAAAGGAGAGGCTGGCAAAATGCGAGACAGCATCGCTCTGACCTGCGCTTCTTGCCATTTCACCAGCTGCTCACGCGAGGAAAACCGACGGGCAAGCCACTTCGTTTTTACATACTGCTTCAAGAGCGTCATGATCTCCATGTGAACTCTCCTCTGCTGGCCTGCCAGACTTCCCCGCAGTGTGTCGGCATGATTTTCATGTCGGGGCGTTGGCGGGATAGCACATGAAGCTTGTGCAAATGCTCGCGATACGCCGGTCGATCCGCCATGATCAACCTAGCCAGCGGATGAGGCAACAGGTTGCCGCGATAGGCTTCACTCGACCAAGCGGCATCCGCACACAAAAATACATCCCCATGATCCCGATCACGCAGGATTACACCAAACTGCCCGATTGCATGGCCGTTCAGATCGACGATATACAGACTCTGATCCGCAAACAAATCGTAGCCTTCGGTGTACGGCGCGTAAGCTTCAGGCAATGCCACCAGCCCTCCGCGATTAATGAAAGTCACCCTTTCTTCGAAGTCGTCAGGCATCAATTCAGGCAAGTACGCCTCCCGTAGCGCCGCCCACCCCGTTTTTCCCTTGACGTGGTTGTAGGCACTCTCGAAGCAATATAGTCGCGCATGTGGAAAATCGCGCAAACCGCCGATATGATCCGCATGAAAATGAGAAATAAGAATGCCCGCTATATCTGTCGTTTTGATTCCGCGTACTGCGAGCTGCTCAGAAATACTCTCATGTGCCTCCGAGAATACCGGCGTTATTTTGCCGTACAGCGAATAAGGAAGCTTGCTCGTAGCTTCAAAAAAGCGCTGCGAATAGCCCGTATCAAAGAGCAGCAAGCCGTGGACGGGGTGCTCGATAAGCCCTGCAATGGCGTGAAACGGGATGTTTTTCATCCGGCCGCCTTTTCGTGAAAACATCTCGAGCTGCTGGCAGTAGCCCGTGTCCATCAGCGTCAGTTTAACGTCCATTATGCGTCCTCCACCAATCTGTAAACGTCTCGATGCCCTGGGCAATGCTCACCCGTGGTTCATAGCCCAGATCGCGCTTCGCCTTGGAGATATCCAAGGTTTGTGATTTGGCGAGCACGCCTACCGAGTAACGCGTCAAAACCGGCTCGCGATAGCCCAAAACGGTCTTGGAGAGCGTCTCCAGCACCCAAGCTGCCGCATACGCCTTCCAATATGGCAGCTCGCGCGTTTTCAGCGGGACCCCCAAGCGGCGGAATACATCTGACAACACCTCGATCATCGTCACTGGCTCCCCATTTGTAATGTTGTAAGCCTGTCCCAATGTGTGCGCTGGAGAATCCATGCACAAGATCAACGCGTCCACGACATTTTCCACATAGGTCAAATCAACGATCGCCTTGCCTCCGTCGATCAGCGGAACGAATTTCTTTTCATTGGCGCGAATCAATCGAGGAAGGATTGCATTGTCCCCTGGGCCAAACAAGGCCCGAGGACGAATCGTTATCGTCGGAAGCCCTGCAAGAAACGCCTTGTCGACTTCCAGCTCCGCCTGGTATTTGGTCTGTGCGTATGTATTGGCAAAACGTACGGGCATCGGCTCATCTTCGCGGATTCCCAGCTTGTCGTCAAAAGCAAAATAAATACTCGGTGTCGATACATGAACCAGACGCTCGATGCCGTGTTGCTTGCAGCCCTCGATGACATGAATCGTTCCTGTCACGTTCGTCTCGTACATGTCACGGTACGTTCCCCACGGCGAGGAAAAAGCAGCCGCGTGATGCACGATATCCTGATCGCGGCATGCCTTCCGCATGGCTTCTCTGTCTCTTAGGTCTGCCCGAAGAAATCGTATGCCTCGCTCCTGCAATAGCTGGCCGATTCGCTCGTCTCTCCCTTGAGCTGTTACCTCATAGCCCATTTCATGGAGTCGTGTCGTCAGCTTCTGTCCGAGAAACCCCGTCGCCCCTGTTACTAGAACTCGCTTGTTCATTACTTCCTCACGTCCTTACGCCTCTTCTCCGTTCCATTCGATATCGCTCGTACTACAAGCGATCATGCTTTTTCTCGTTCGAAAACTCTGCCAAGCCAAATCTGCCAGCATGGAGAACTGATCAAAAAAAGGCCGCGGATCATCCCGCCTAAACAGAACATCCCTTGCAGAAAGCAGATCGCTTACCCAACGCTTTGCCTTCTCTCCATTCGTCATGCCAGCAAGGCCGTATGTCAGCATCGCCATCCCTAGCATGCAAGCTTGTTTTCCAGCAGGAACAACCGTTTTTCCCCGATCAGAAAAATAAGCAGTCGCAGCCTCTTGCTGTCCTGCAAACAAATGCACACCGCTTGTCAGGCGTGGATTGCACTCGATCACGTATAGCTCTCCCTGCTCATTCTCCATGAAATCAAATGCGATTTGTCCACTAAACGTATGCTGTTGCACGAAGCGACTAACAAAATCTCTTACCTGTGGATGGTCTGAATAGACGAAGTGAATCGAGGCACCCTGCCCTGCTGTATATGTTGTTTCGTAATCGGCGTACAGGGTGAGCTGTCCATCATGAGCAACCGCGTAGCTGCACACCTGTTTCCCTTTTATAAACTGTTGGACTAGCCATGGCTGCCTAACTGTCGGTTCGGGTAGCGTGGACTGCCCTGCCGCAGAGGACGGGTTTGCCACGATCTGTACATGAGCTGCGAAGCGAGAATACACGGGCTTCAGCACAACTGGCCCCCTAGCTTGCAGCATAGCCTCCCGCAATTGAACAGGAGATTGTACCCGAACCGTCTGTGGAACCAGTGCGCCCACCTCACGGGCCATTTCGGCAAAAAGCCATTTGTCGTGCAACGAACGCAGTACCTCGATTCCTTCTACAAGTACTTCACCAAAGTCAAGCAAGCGATCCCGCCCGCGCGATACGTAGAATATCTCCTCGCAAGTCGGGATCAAAAGATCGATACGCTCACGCTGCATGATTTCACACAGCTTTTCGATATAAGCATCGGGCTCTTGTCGGGGAGGAGGCACTTGGTAGGAGCGCTCTACATAACGAGAGTGCTGGCATAAATGTCGCCGCGCACTCTCTGCTACAATGACTCGATGTCCCGCAGAACCCAGCAAGCGCGCCAACTCTAACGTAGCTGGAGCTCGCCCTCCTGTCAGCAAGACGGATTGTTTAGTATTCAAGCACAATTCCTCCGAGAGACAAGCCGGCAGATGTGCCCAGCAGCAACAGATGATCGCCTCGCTGTACCCGATTCTGCCCAATCGCTTCATGCAGCGCCATCGGGATCGAAGCTGCGATGACATTGCCGTGCTCCGCCAGAATGTTCACCATTTGCTGGTCGCTAAATCCGAGCTTGCCTGCCATGATCCGCATCGCCATCCCACTGGCCTGATGAGGAATGACTGTACGAATTTGTTCCTTGGTTACGGAGGCTGAGGACAGCAAGCGCTCCACAAATCCGGTAATCAACTGCGAGGTCAGGCGAAAAATTTTCCGTCCATCCATATCAAACGCAAAGTCTGCTTCTCTTCCTTTCGCAAATTGGCTCGGGTGGATCAGCGTACCGCCACCCCTTATTTCGGAATAATGCGCTCCTTCACTGTATGTTTTCATACTTGAACCCAAGATGCGGGAGCTTTCTGTTGCTGGCGTCCTGCCGATGACAACAGCCGCAGCTCCATCTCCGAACAGCACGCAGCTCTCTTTTTGCTCCCAATTCAAACCTGCGGAGGATATCTCCGATGAAATGATCAAGACTCGCTCATAAATACCAAACGCCATCTGGCACGACATCACATCCAGCGCAGTGACGAAGCTCAGGCATGTCGCATTTATATCAAAGCAAGGGATACCTGTTTTGCTTAGTTGAAGCTCTTCCTGAATCAAGGCAGCCGTGCATGGGATTTCCTGCTGCGCCGTCCCGCTTGCACATACGATACAATCGATATCGTGAAGGGAGAGGCCCGCCGCTTCCAAAGCACGCCTGGCAGCGATGGCCCCCATCTGTGCTGCCGTTTCGTCCGTCACAAAATGCCTGACGCTTACCCCGGACTTTTTCTCTACCCATCCAGCCGCAAGTCCCAGCTTTTCTTCCAGTTCTGCCGCTGTCACTCGCCGAGTGGGCAAGTATTTTCCTGTTCCGAGGATTTTGATTTTTCTCTCCATAATCTGTGTCTCCCTTAGCTCGCATTACTCACACACTATTCGACATCTGCCCTATATTTTACATAAGTTTGTCGATTTATGGTAACAGAATAAACACTTGGTACTAATTACCCAAGTGTTTGTCGTATCGGGATTTCTTTTTTGATCCGCATTTCTAATATGCTGGTTATGATCGATCTTTGCGACTCCCTCGAGAGTGAGCTTTTTCGCATGCTGATCCCTCCTATTTTCATCGAAAGCAACTGTCATCGCTTTCTATACCAATGATGATAAATTGAGGGTATGCTATATTGAAAGTAAGAGAGATCAGCATGAACCTGAAGTGGAGGCATCATCGATGAGTATGCAAGAAGGCTATATTGAAGTTCCTGGCGGAAGAGTATGGTACAGTCGTGTCGGCGCAGGGGAGAAAACGCCTCTGATCGTCCTTCACGGAGGACCTGGCAACACGCATGATCCGCTCAAATCAACGCTTCATGTCTTAGGCAACGACAGACCCGTCATTTTCTACGATCAGCTCGGATCAGGAAATTCCGATCGACCAACTGATCTGACTCTTTGGAAAACCGAACGCTTTGTGGAAGAGCTGGCTTGCATCAGACAAGCCCTTGGCTTAAAAGAGGTTCACATTCTGGGACACTCGTGGGGCACGATGCTGGCAGCAGCTTATTTGGTGGATGCCAAGCCGGAAGGGGTACAGAGCATCATCTTCTCCAGCCCATGCCTGAGCGCAGAACGTTGGAAACAGGACGCAGATCGCTTAATCGAGCAATTGCCAGTGGATGTGCAACAAACCATCGCTACACACGAGGAGCAGGGCACAACTGATTCACAAGAATACCAGGATGCCATGAAGGAATACTACAAGCGCCATGTGTGCCGCCTTGATCCAATGCCAACAGTCATGACAGAAAGCCGTCCAAGAGCAAACAAAGAGGTTTACATGACAATGTGGGGACCGTCTGAGTTTTGCCCGACAGGGAATCTGAAAACATTCGACTACACACCCAAACTGCATCAAATCAACATCCCTTCCCTGTTCGTTTGTGGCCGCTACGATGAAGCGACTCCAAAATCGACAGGTTATTATCAGTCTCTGGTGCCAAATGCCGAGCTCCATGTCTTTGAAAACAGCTCCCATGTCGGCTATCTGGAAGAGACAGACGAATACGTGCGAGTCGTCCGCAGTTTTTTACAAAAAGCAGATACGAAAACCTCATTCTTTTTTTAAGTAAATCAGGAAATTTAGTATGTTTAACCCTAATATGATGAGAAACATATAGGTGGACATAGCATCGCCACTTAGATTAAATTCATCCGCTATGTAACCCATAATCATAAGATTCGTTCCAGAAACGATTACTGAAATTGCTGAAATCATACTAAGTGTAAATCCATTGACAAGATTACATCGTTTCTTTTGAAGCAATAAAGCAACGGAAATAACGAGTAAACTTATGATAAAAGTAATCAAAACAATTCTTACTAAATCGTTTATCTCCATCCCTGCCATAGTCATCCCCCTAACAATCTTATACCTGCTATATTTTACCACACAAAAGAAAGACCGAATCTCGCAAGCAAGTCCTTTTGCAAGATTCGGTCCCTTCTTTTATACTCCTTTTCTTTTCTCTCTTCCGATCAAATACAAGAAATACGGCGCACCAATGACAGCTGTCACGATGCCTACGGGAACCTCCATCGGCGGCAAAAGCCATCTGCCTAGCCCATCAGCGGCGACCATGAGCGTAGCACCGAGCAGAGCGGCGACCGGGAGAAGAAGCGCGTGCTTCCCACCTACCAATCGACGAGCAATGTGCGGTGAGAGCAGACCGACGAACCCGATGGAACCGACAACCGCCACACATGCACCTGCAAGTGCGACAGAGGTTATCAAAAGTACAACACGCAGTCTCGTCACATCCTCGCCCAAGCCTTCTGCTACTTCATCTCCGAGAGTCAATACGTCGAGCCGGTACGCCAATAAATAAGCAATCGGTAAAAAGACGAGTATCCACGGAAGCACCGCCCATACGTGTTCCCATCCACGCCCCCACAAGCTGCCTGCCATCCAGAGCAGTGCCGCATTGACATCCCCCGGATTTTTGACCATCAGGTATTGGATGCCCGCCTGACAAATAACCCCGATAGCGATCCCTACCAGCGCTAGAGTAGCGGGCTGGACGCGTTTTCGCGCGGTATATACATACAAAATAGCAGCGACAACTGCCGCACCCCCAAAAGCCGCCAACGGCAGTAAATAAGCTGGAGATTTGGGAAAAAGAAAAATGACGATGGCAGAAGCGAGCCCCGCCCCTTTGGTGATGCCGATTACGTCAGGCGAGGCCAACGGATTGCGAATCATTCCTTGTAAAATAGCCCCGGATACCGCCAATCCCGCTCCAGCCAGCATGCCGAGGACGACACGCGGCAAACGATACTGTCCAATAATAAAGCTATGATTTTTCGGCCCCGTCCCGAAAAGTGACTCGACTACCTCGCGCGGCGATATGGACACCGCCCCCGTTCCGATGCTGATAACAGCGGTGACGATGAGCAACAGAAGGAAGGCAGGTGCAATACTTTGTCGGCGTGTCATGAAGCTTTCCTCTCCTTGCCCACTAAGTAAAGGAAAAAGGGAGCGCCCAGAAAAGCGGTCACGATGCCTACTGGCGACTCATACGGATACGCAATGAACCTGGCAAGAATATCCGCATAGACCAGCAGCAATGCGCCGAGCAGCGCTGTAATCGGGAGGTATAGCTGACTCTCTCTTCCTAACAAAAGTCGGGTCAAATGTGGCACCATCAATCCGATAAAGCCGATCGGACCAGCAACGGCAACAGCCGAGCCTGCGAGTACGATGACAATGATTCCAAAGATCGTCCGCACCCGAAATACATGTTGTCCAAGATTTTTGGCCACATCCTCACCCATACGCATAATCCCGATGGAGCGAGCCATAAAAAAGGCAACCACGAGCCCACCAATCGACCATGGCAGCACACGGTTCACATCCGTCCAATCTGCTCCATCCAATGAGCCTGCAAGCCAAAACAGGACTTGGTCGGTAGAATGCTGATGGAACAAGATGAATGCCTCTGTAATCGAAGCGAGAAACAAATGGACTGCTGTCCCAGCCAAAGCCAGCTTAACAGGAGTCATCCCCCCAGCCGCACCGAGATAGTACACCGCAAAGCCACCTATGACAGCCCCGCCAAAAGCGAGTGGCGCTAAAAATGGCACCGGGAGATTGGGCAAGAGTACCAAGGCAGCTACGACAGCCATCGATGCACCTGCGTTAACCCCAAACGTCTGTGGAGAAGCAAGCGGATTGCCTGTCATTGCTTGCATAATCGCACCAGCCACACCAAGACCAGCCCCAATGATGACCGCCAATAGCGCTCTTGGAAGCCTGAGCGTCGTCACAATCAGATGCTCCTGCGATGTAGAGGAGGCAAATAGTGATTTTACGCCACTCACCACCCCCATGTCTGTCCAACCAACCGAGATACTGACGACTAAACCAAAAACGAGCAGGAGAATTCCTGCCGCAAGAACAATGCCCGCCTTTGAAGCTCCCTCCATAGGTACAACCTCCTCCCGCAAAAACGACGGGATCGATGTCAGCTACGACACCCATCCCGAAAAGTTTCCTCTTTATTTGCCAGAAAGAAGCGTTACTGCTTCCTCCGAACTTAACTCCGATCCGATCAAGCCACGCGACAGCGCCCATTTATTGCGTGCCACTTCAAACACCTTGCCATTTTTTACGGCGTTGATGTTTTGCCAAAGTGGATTCGTCTTCCATTCATCCACAATCGTCTTGTCACCTGTTTTCATCAAAAACAGTACGTCTGGATTGAGGGCAACCAGCTGTTCCAGATTGGTTTTTGGATACGCCTCTTCACTCTTTGCCGCATCCTCCAACCCGAGGTATTCCATCAAAGATCCCGCATAGGAAGCATTGGAGTGAGCGAAGAATCCGGTCGGGTTCACTACTGCTGGCAGAACCTTCAGCTTTGCATCTGTTTTTGGCAGCTTCGCTTTGATGGCATCCATTTTCACTTGATGCTCGTCGAGGCGCTTTTTGCCTTCTTCTTTCATGCCTGCTGCATCTGCGATTACGGCGTAATTGGCTAGCATATGCTCATAGTTCGCCTGATGGTCATTCAGTACAATGGTCGGTGCAATTTTCTTCAATTTGTCGTACACAGCCTTGTGCTTGTTCAAATCTGCAATGATGAGATCAGGAGCAAGAGAACTGATCAGCTCCATGTTTGGTTCGTAACGAGAACCGAGTGATGTATAGGTTCCTACTTTTTCTTTCACCTCAGGAATGATCAGATTCGCATCACTGTCATCAGAGATTCCTACAGGAGCTACACCCAATGTCGCCAAGGCATCTGCAAAGGAAAAGTCCATCACGACAATACGCGCAGGCTTGCCAACGATTTCTGTTTCCCCCAGCTCATGCTTGATCACTCGCTTTTCACTTGGAGTAGCCGGTGTAGATTCTTTATTGGTCGCAGCTGCTGGAGTTGTTCCCTGTGCATGTTGTGTCGCTGTACCGCAACCACTCAAAAAGACAGATAGTATAAAAATAAGAAGAAAGCCGGGTAAAAACAGTCTTGCTCTCATGATGAGAAAACCTCCTACCAAAATAAAACTCTATCGAAATTGAAAATCATTTTCAATAGAGATTATATCGATAGCCACTACACCATACCATGAAGAATCTTGCTCGATTTCATGAATTATCTTGTCTCATATGCGTCTTGACGTATTCCGATGGGGATAGGCCCACCACTTTTTTAAACATCTTGCTGAAGTAAAACTCATCGTTATAGCCCACGCTTTGAGCCACCTCACGCAATCGACTCCCTGACAATCGGAGCAGCACCTTTGCCCGATTGATTCGAAGGCTTGTCATGTAATCGGAAAAGCTCACACCCTTTAACATTTTGAACATGCGTGAATAATAGCTGGGACTGACATTCGCCTTTCCTGCCAACATTTCCAGCGTGAGATTAAGCATGTAGTGCTGATCGACATACAGAATCGTTTCTTCAATGCTAGCTATCGTATTTTCGTTGCTCTCAATCGAAGAAAAATCTTTCACCAGGATGTACAGAATGCGCTCGAATAACAACCTCTGCCGAAATTGCTCTCTCTCCTCATTCGACGCATAGCTTTTATGTAGTTCCTCCATTAAATGCAAGACCTGCGAATGGCTTCGTACCCGGAAAGTCCCTTCCAGAGGAAAATTTTCTCCGCCCGGAACAAATACTCTCTCTTTCCCTGTTTCGTTTTGTTCGATCCAATAGGAGAACGCAATGAAAAAGACCTCCAGCTCTTTGTCTTGTTCCGTCCGCAAAGAAACGCTCTTCTTCGGCTTGATAAAAAACACATCTCCTGCCTCAACTAACTGCCTCTTCCCGTTCTCTTCCATTGTTCCTTTACTATTTTTGATAAACCCGATTCGATGAGAATTGACAGCTGAGAGAATCAGTGGTTCGTTGTGACGGCAAATCGCAACACTGACCGTGTCGAGGGAGTAGATCATCTGTTTTAACTGTCGATAGGCTTCATTTGCAATCAACGGTGCATCCCCCTCTCCTATTCCTTCTATTATAGCTTGTTTACGCTATCTGACGCATTATTTGAGGGTCTATGAGGGCCATGGTAAATGAAAGAAAGCTGCCCGAAGTAGATCCTCGACAGAACCACTTCGAACAGCCTGTTATTTCAATCCAATATGCTTGTCATACACATCGTATACGGAACGTGAAATGATCGCAGCCGATCTTCCCCCATAACCACCCTCAGGAACGATTACGGCTACTGCCAGGACAGGATCGTCGACTGGGGCATACGAAATGCTGACACCATTCGTAATGCGGGCATGCATTTTCCACCTTGTCTTTTTCTGTCCTGTTTTCTCATCTGTCACCATCACCGGTACATAAATATCTTGCTCAGATGTACCCGTTTTTGCAGCTACCTGAAACGGCATTCCCTCATACGCGCGGACTGCTGTTCCACCTGGCTTTGTCACCATCACCATGCCTTGCTCTAAAATATCCCAGTATTTATCGGGGTGAGGGAAGGTACTCATGGTTTTTGGCGTGTGCGTTTTCACCAGTTTTCCTTTAGCGTCTGTGATCTTATCTACCATCTGCGGCTGCAAACGCACACCTTTATTCGCAAGTGTCGCTGCATACTGTGCCAATTGCATCGTCGTTGCTCGAACTTGCTGGCCGAAGGAAGCCTGCACCATCGCTGCTAATGGACCGTAGTTTTCATTCATCACCAAATAGTCTTCTTTGCCTTTGTTTTCATTCGGCAGATCCACGCCAGTCTGAACCCCTAATCCAAATGCGTGATAGTACGATTGCAGCACGGACGCTGACTGTTTTCCTTTTCGACGGGACAGCTCCTCCCCGATTCTCGCCATGTACGTATTCGAGGATTTTTGCAGGGAAATCGCAGGCGTAATCATGCCATGCGCTTTGGAGCTGTCGTTCTTAATCCGGTCTGTTCCACGTCCATAGTGATAGACACCTCCGTCATTCCAACGATCGAAGGGAGTGATGATGCCTTCCTGCAAGCCGAGCAATACCGTAATCGGCTTGAGGACAGATCCTGATGGCACAATTGAACCCGGATGCTTGTAACCCTCCTGGATGGCCGCCTCGCCCGTTAATGGCCGCGTATCGTATGGCGCTTCCCGAATCGTCCCATTCGTCACCGCCAGCTTGATCTCGTCATACATTTTTTGATCCGGTCCCTCAATCCATACGTTTGGATCGTATTCCGGATAACTGACCATCGCGACGACCTTGCCTGTCTTAACCTCGACTGCCACGACGTACGCTCCCTTTGCCCCCTTCGCCTCAGGGATGGTTGCACGCATCTTCGGAAGAAACGCTCGGATCGAATCCCGGATATCTAGCTGTACCCGCTGATCGATGGTGAGATACACATGATTGCCCGGAACGGATGGAACTTCCTCCACTTGCTTCACAATTGTCTGATCTGCTGCGACCTCATACATCCGGTAACCGTTGCTCCCGCGAAGCTCTTTTTCGTAAGACAGCTCAATCCCATCGAGCCCGACTAGCTGGTTCGGCAAATACCGCTCGCTCTCATCCTTGTAGGAGGCGAGCTTCACATTTTCAGCAATGTGAAAGGGCCGAACATACCCGACCGCCTGTACAGCGATTTGCTTGGGATCGTAATTCCTGATCGGTTTTGTTACTACTTCAATCCCCGGCAGATCGCCGCGATGCTCACCCAGTACCGCGATTTCTTTGTCCGTCAAATCCACCTTCAACTCTTTTTCCAAATAGCGCGGCAATTGCCGTGCCACTTCCACATAATTGCCTTTCTCGTAGGCATAGCCGACATCCATCTTTTTTAATAGCGTGGCCTTGTCGAGGCTCAGTATTTTCTCCAGCTTTTCCACCAGGTCAAAGTACGCTTTCTTCTCCATGACCTCTTGTTCACGGAAGACAGCGAGATGGGAAGGCCGACTTTCGGCAATGACATACCCGTTGCGGTCATAAATGTTTCCTCGCATAGCAGGAATGTAATCTTTTTTATACGATCTGTCTGCCAGCTCATTTGCATAATCGCTCCCTTGCTGGATTTGGATTTGCGCCAATCTCAAAATGATGACCACAAACATCAGAAATACGACGATATAGACGATTTGCAGGCGCTTCACTCGATCATTTTTTTCTTCCTTCATCCTTGCTCTCCCTACTCTTTCAGTACCTTCGTGAAAATCCGTTTGATACGTGCATCGAGTACGTGACTGCCACCCCGACCACGGACATCTTCGATCATCATGGTAACCAGCAAACGCGGATCATCTGCATTAAAAACGGCGTACCATCCGTTTTCCACTCCGAGCTCGCCCTTTTTCTGTTTCAGCTCAGCTGTTCCAGTCTTGCCCGCCATGCGAATACCAGGCACACGCGCTCCTCGTCCTGTGCCGCGCGGGTCTTCCATGACCTTTATCAAATGCTGCTTCACCGTGCTCGCCACATCGGCAGGTATGACATTTGTCTTCCAATACCCGCCTTTTTTGTCTTCCTGCACTAGTGATGGATAGACGATACTCCCGTCATTTGCAAAAGCGCTGTACACCAACGCGAGGTGAAGCGGTGTCATCGTTACCTCGCCCTGACCGTATCCGGAGTCTGCCAATTGAATCTCGTTTTTGAAACCGTCGTTATACAGCTTCGACTTGTCCAGTGGATATGGAATCGGGAGAGCTTCATGGAATCCAAACAGCTCGCTCTTTTTCACGAATTGCTCCTCCCCCATGGAGAGTGCCGCTTTTGCAAAATAAATATTGTCGGAGTACACCAATGCTTTTTCCAAATTGACAGGTCCCCCGTAATCGCTGACCCGCGTTACCTCGTACCCACCCCAAGACGCATCCTTTTGCCAATGCAGTCCGCGGACATGGATACTGTCCGCAGGGGTAATTGCGCCTGACTCAAGTCCAATTGCTGCCGTAATCGGCTTGAAGGTAGAGCCCGGCGCAAACCCGCGCGCGAATCGATTGAGAAGCGGCTTTTGCGGGTTTTCATTCAATTGCTTCCACTCTGCAGCCGACATCCCAAGCACAAACGCATTCGGATCAAAGGACGGCGAATTGACGAGGGCCAAGATTTCCCCGGTCTTTGGTGAGATCGCCGCAGCCGTGCCTGCTTCGTTTTTCAGCTCCTGGTAAATCGTCTGCTGTACTTCAGCATCTATGGTTAATGCCAGAGGCTGTCCATGCTTGGCGGAGCGTTCCGCCACGGTCTTTTTTTCCGTTCCATCTGCTTCCGTGATGACGATACGCCCACCTGCCCTCCCTCTTAGCTGCTCTTCAAAAATCTGTTCCAGTCCTGATTTTCCAATCACATCGGACGTTTTATAGCCCTGATCCTTTCGCTTCTCGTACTCTTCCTGATTGATCGCTCCTACATAGCCAACCAGATGGGCTGTCGCGTCCTGATAGGGATAGTAGCGGACTTTCTTTTTGTGCAATGTGAGCCCTTCTGTTTTTTCCAATGGTTTGATGCGTGCATCGTCCTGCGGCAGCGTGGCGATCCGGATATACTTGGCCGACTTGCTTGTCGTAGCTTGGACCTTCGAGGTGAGGTCATCTAACGGAATTTGCAAAAGCTTGCTGACCTCCATTTTCCCGGTCTGTGAAGCCTGGCTCCATTCTCCCGGATTTATCCCGATATCTACCACGACACGCTCTGTTGCCAATGGACGCCCTGCCCGATCCGTGATTTCACCTCGTCTGGGATACACTGTATTAGCTCTTACTTTGTCCCCTTCTTTCATTTCTGGAAAAATAAAAGAAGGATTCCAATGAATGTACCAGTCCTCCAAGTCGTTCTGCGTTTCTTTGACAAGCGTTGCTTTCCCTGTAAAGGAAATCGGTTCGACGAATGTTTCCATCGTCAGCCGATAATGAAAGTTGATCTGCCCATCCTCACCCGGCATGACGTCGCCATTGTACATCGGCTCGACCGCAACCGCTTTGGCCTCGATTCCTCCGTAAATGTTTTGGTAACGCGAAACGAATTCTTCTTTGCTGATGGTCTTTTTTGTATGTAAAGAAAGCTGCTCATACATGTCAGAGAATTTCTGTTCTCCCCACTTTGTCGTATAAGTGGTGAATGCTGCCTTTGCCCTCTCGCCATCCGACCGCGTGGTGTCCTTCCAAAAGTCCCAGAAAAGATAGAAAAACCCTGAAAGAACAACGACAAAAACCGTCCAAAATACCAACCATGTCTTTTTCACTAGTCATTCACCTTCCCTCCCACACGATATTACAGTCGGATACCATAATATATGGAAAAAAGATGATGACAAGATGAGACTATTCTCATAGGACGATGATAAGTGTCAGATAGTTACATCAAATGCAAAAAAACACAGGAAATTCATCCTGTGTCTGTCGTACTGCTTACTATTCTTCCCACATGTAACCAAAGCGCGGAATCGTGGTGACGTTCTCGCCATATCTGCCCAGCCGCTTACGCAAGCGATAAACGAGCGCGTTGATCTCCGCTCGGCCAACATCCGGGACGCTGCTCTCCGTATTCAGCAACCGCTCCGGCCAGACGAGTACCATGATTTCCTCATAGCTGACCGCCTGATTCGTACGTTGGTACAAAAGCATGAGCAAGTCCATATCTTTTCCGGTCAAATGGATTCTCGCGCCATCGAGACGTATTTCTCTGCGTTCCAGATTGATGACCAAGCCGGAAGTGGAGGTGGTTTCTTTTGGATTCGTCAAAGGGAATGAGAACTCCCTCGTCACATCCATCTCGCTGCCCTCTGCGAAAAATATCATCTCAACCACGCCTTTTGCCAGCGTAATATGATCACCGTGATAAAGAAAATGCGGTGCTTGCTGTATCGGCATTCCGTTTACTTCTGTCCCATGCTTGCTTTGCAAATCAGAAATCGTATATTGGTTATTGATTTTCCGTATCACTGCATGCCTTCTGGATATATACGGACTGGAAAAAGCAATGTCTGGTTGTAATTGATTGCCCCGTCTTCCAATTGTACACTCTTCCTTATGTAGAAACTGACGCTTTTGAAGCTGCTCGGGGTCTCCTTTTTTGATCAATACATATATGCCGTCGTCCAACATTCATCACCTCGAAAAGAGTTGGAGCTATCAGTATTTATTACATAATAAATTACGCATAAGTCAATACTTTTTTCTTTTAGTGGAAGGTCAAAAAGTTTTAAACATAATTAATAGCAAAAAAGCCGCCAATTGTCCAGACAACAAAAGTGACCGGTCGATTGACAGCTCTATATCATCGCTATCCGACAAACGAATAGCGCTCGATTTTCTATGTTGATCGTGTCTTAGGAGCAGCGCTTGAGAGCAGCGAATTGTTTCGGTTCAATCGCCAGTAGATGACAATCTCCATTCGGGATAAACAATTTGTAGGAAACTCCCTTTGGCACAATGATAAACTCTCCGGCTTCCACCCATATATTACGCTCGTGGTACATCATCAACACTCTTCCTTTGACGACAAACAGCAGTTCATCTTTCTGGTCATTTTGTTGCCAAGGATACTCACCTTGCAGCTTCTCTAGCTTAATAGACGTATCATTCATCTCTCCGACAACCAGAGAGCCCCAGGAATCTTGCAAGCGTGATAAATGTTGTGCGATGTTTACCTTTTCCATGATGATCCTCTCCCCTTTGCACTCTACGATATTATAATTTGCAAGAGAGAGACATAGTAGCGAAATGATAAATCATCTCATAAGGCGATGATAAGATACTGAAATTTCTGATACAAAACAACTGTCATCCAAAATTAATCGGAAAAGTCTCGAAACAGCACATCCAACTCCTTCTCGTCGTACCTATCACCGTCACTTATAAATTTTTCGATCTCTATCGTACCGTCCTCCATAATCTCGATCTCCCATCTTTGACCAGGGACAGCTACCTCGATCATGATGCTTTCACTCCTTATTTTACTCAAGCGATAAAAGATATGTCGCTCCTCCAATTTGTTTAGCAAATCGTTCAACTCATTTAGCCGCTCCATAGGCTCACCCCGTATTCATTTCTCGCAAAATAAAAATGGGCAGTTGCCTTAATGGACTGCCCCTAGAATAGACTGCTTGTCTTCATCGTCTCACTGCTCTGTCGTGCCAAACCGTTTGGCATTTCTCGCGCGAGCACGCTCGATTTCGACTTCTCGATTGCGTGGCTCTGCATTCGTCACCAGCGAATCCAAGAGATTTTTCGCAACAACGGAGACCTCTTGGACCGCGCGGTGAAAAGCCTCTTCATTGGCCTTCGAAGGCGTGTTGAAGCCCGAGAGCTTTCGCACGAATTGCAGGGCTGCTGCTTGAATCTCATCTTCTGTCGCGGGTGGGTCGAAGTTGAACAAGGTTTTGATGTTTCGGCACATCGCTTACACCTTCTGTTCCTTTTTTTGTATCATTTTACTATACGTGATCGTTGAATCGCTAGATGAGAGGAAACGGAGTGAAGCACAATTATGGCCAAACGCGCATTAACCTATGCCCTCCTGATCATGTCCATTCCTGTTGTTGTAGGAGGATGTACGGAGTTCTTCGGGACCATATCAGGCAGGATACAAACGAACCAAGATGCGATTGCTTACATCCATCAAAAATATAACATTCCTTTAGAAGATTTGAAGGCTGACATGCCATCATTTCGTTACGGGATGAATCGGTATTTTACGAGAGTCCACGATGTCAAAAACAAGAAAGTGTATGAGTTAACAGTAAGGCCCATGCCTGATAACCATGTGCCTGTTGTAGAAGAGTCACCTTTCAATCCACAGGAAGCAGCGTCTAACTAACAAAATCTTCCCCGCTTCACTTCGGAAGGATTGAGTCCATACTGCTTGCGAAACGCCTCGGAGAAATGACTGAAGTTGGAGAATCCCACGATGAGTGCAACCTCACTGACATTCAGATTGCCCTCCCGCAGCAATCCAAGCGCTTTTTCCAAACGCCTTTCCCGCAAATAGGCAAATACACTCGTCCCGAACTCTTCTTTGAAGCCGATCTTCAGCTTGTATTCATTGAGCTGTGCCATACGCGCCAGTTCGATCAGAGAAGGCGGAGACTCCATATTTTCGAGTAGAATGTCACGGGCGTTGTGAATCTTTTCCCGATCACTCCGAGATAACTGTGTCCTTGGTCGATTCTCTTCCCGCTCGAACAAAAACGTATCCAGCGCCGACGACACAATCTCCAGAATCTTGCCTTCCGTATGCAATCTACGCAGCTTCAGATGAGAGGATGAAAAATCGTTCAACTGCTGGAGCATCCGAGCCATATTCGGTTGCAACGGCATCCGAAACAGACGATAGGCTTGATTGCCAAGCAGCCCTTGAAATGAATACGCTGCTCCCACATCGCTCTCAGCCACCCAATCATTAAATTGCTCCACGGAAATACCGATCCCGACAGATCGATGAGGAACATCCGCCCGGTACATAAAATGCGCATGAAAGTCGTTCATCAATTGAAGGGAGCAGCTCCCAGGCAAAAACTCGTGCTGACTTCCCGAAACGACGAACTCCCCGCTCCCCTCCAAACAAAAGCTGAGCTCAACCATGGCTGCCTGCGACTGTAAATTCATGACGCGGTTTTCCTGAAGGGAATAGCTGGATTCGACCAGCTCCAATCCCGGTCGAGGAATCACTCTCCGAAGGTAGCCATCACTATTCGTCAGTGTATACCGATTCGCTTCGGACACAATGCGATCACTTTTTGTAGAGGGCAATGCATTGATATAGCTATCGTATATGGAATGTACAGATGCTTGATCCATGACCTTCTCCCTGCCTAACCATATGTAGGATATTTTTGCAAATGATTCTTATTCTCATAATAGTTACACAGGCGACTATCTGCAACTACAAAAGCTGCCCCTCAGAGCATTGGGCAGCTTTCTTTTTCACGATACTATTTATACTCATAAAAACAAGGATAAGAATAGGCGAGAAATTCAAAGCCTTTTTTCTCCAAAATCGGTCGACTCATCGGACTTGCATCCACCATCAACAGCGGATACCCGCGTTCCTGTGCTGCTTGTACCCGTACTGCCACGAGGGCCGTATAATAGCCTTTATTTCGGAAGTCAGGCAAAGTAGAGCCTCCCCACAGACTGCCGAAGGACGTATTCTCATGCAAATACATCCAAGCTGCACTCACTGCCTGATCGCCACTGTACGCAGCGTACACGAGCAGGTGCTCAGGATCTTCCGCCAAATCCCGTTTTAATCTCGCAGCAAGCTCCGCATTGACACTGCCCCATAGCTGCTCCTTCAGCTGCATGATATCATCAATGCCCGCCGAGTCTGTGATTTGCCGTATCTCTGGCGGAATGACAAGGCTTCGCAACTCCTCTGCCTGCGCCACCTCCAACACAAGCAGCGCCTCCTCCTCATCAACTGTAAAACCATGGCCTTTCAGCCTCTCAAGCAAATTAGCCGGTTGATCATAATCAAACAGCTTCCACTCAAAGGACTGCTGAAGACTTGAGAAATAGGCAAGTTCCTGCTTGATCACTTCCTCTGCATTTTCTTCATACAGCCTGGAAAACAAGACCACTCCTGAATCATCCGGGGTTGGCGAGACGTGGCGAACAAGGTGTTCTGTCTCCTCCCGTCGAAGTGGCGGATAGGTGATTTCCACTCTCATCTCTTTGTCAAAAAGCTGCAATACCTCAGTCTTATTCATGTTTTCTTCCTCCCTTGCCTATGTCAGGACTAGTGCAGAATGTTCAGCAAAAACGTTAATGTACCTATACTGATAACCGTCGTAACCAACACGCTGCTAGAGACGAATTGTGGTCGCATATTGAATTGGATCGCATAAATCGCAGTGGTTGCGGCAGAAGGCATGGCTGCCAGAACGACCAGCACCTTTTGCAGCAGCGGATCAATCGGGAATAACAGACAGATGAAGTACGCCAAAAGTGGTGACGCCACCAGCCGAATGACACTCGCAGCACTGAGTCCCTGCCACTCTAGCGCTTTCGTAGATACATTGGCGAGCTGCATGCCCAAAATGAGCATCACAACTGGAATCGCCGCCTGTGCAACGAGATCAATCGCTTGGTAGTAGCTTTGCGGGATGACGATTTGCAGTTGTTGCAGCAAAATCGCGAGAACCACAGCGTAATTGGACGGCTGCTTGAAGATCGCCTTGATAGCCGTCCCCATTCCATTCCCGCCTCTGGAGGCAAAATACACACCGAATACGCCCATCATGATCGAGTGGAAAACCATGATTTGCACCGCATACGTAAAGCCAGCCTCTCCGAAGGCGAACAAAATAATCGGCGTCCCGTAGTTGCCACTGTTCATGAAGGCGGTCGCGAGCATCAGCGCGCTTTCCTGTTGCTTGTCGTATTTGAACAATCGTGCCGTCAACTGCGTGATCACAACGAGAGCAGCCAGCAAGAGCAGCGAAATCACGACGATATAAAATAATTGCAAGTCGAGCTCTGTTTTGTAAAAGGTACGAAAGACGAGCGCCGTCGACAAGATGTAAATCGCCAAAGAAGAGATCGGCTTCAAATCCATTTTGAAAATGCGCTGCAAAATATAGCCGCTAAGAAAAATGAGCAGGACAGGCAGGATGACTTCCACAAATATCATGACTCTTCCCTCCTACCGTGCTGCTTCCATGAAGCTTTTGACCTCAGACAGCGTCGGCAGGGCGGGAATGGCGCCCGTCCGTGTTGTTGTTAGCGCACCTGCCGCATTGGCAAAGCGCACCATGTCCTCTAATGCGGCTTGTGGGATATCCAGCATACTTTCCCCCGCCTCAAGAAGCTGATAGAGCAGTGCGCCCACAAACGCGTCTCCCGCTCCAGTCGTGTCGATCGCGGTTACTTGAAAGCCACCGACTGTACCGAATCGATTTCGTGTGCGGTAAAAACACCCCTTTTCCCCCAGCGTGACAAAAACAGCCTGCAGATCATATTGCGCAAGCATCCACGCTGTCGCTTCCACGACATCCTCGCTCCCCATGAGAAAAGCCAGCTCTTCCTCGGACAGCTTGACAATATCAGCCTGCGCCACTCCTTTGAGGGCCATAGCCTTCGCTTCCTCCAGATTCCCCCATAAGGACGCTCGAATATTCGGGTCAAATGAAAGGAGCCGCTGATGCTTTTTCGCGTACTCGACGGCTTTCCAGGTTGCTGATCTGGCTGGCTCATGCGTCAAGGACAACGTACCGAAATGAAAAATGGCAGCCTGTGCAATCAACGCCTCGTTCACGTCTTGCTCCCGCAGCATAATGTCTGCACCCGGATTGCGGTAAAAGTGAAAAGAACGATCGCCTGTCTCATCGAGATGGACAAAAGCCAATGTCGTAGGCGCTTCCTCCGTGAGTACGAGCCCTTCTGTGCCAATATTCTGTCGGATCAAGGTCTGTTGCAAAAAACGCCCGAACACATCGTTTCCCACCGCACCGATAAAGGAAGTCCGCTTCCCAAAGCGCGACAGGGCGGCAAGTACATTGGCAGGCGCTCCTCCAGGGTTTTGCTTAAATGCAACGCTGCCCGGCTTTTCCTTCTGCTGTACAGGTGTAAAATCAATTAATAACTCGCCACATGCAACCACATCTACCATGTTGATTTCCTCCGATGACCGTGATAGCTCCAGTATGTCACAGGTTCTTTTTTTTGCCAATGAAAGCCAGCGGCTGTATGTTGATGCTTCCATTTGGTAAAATCAAGAAACGAGGTGATTCGCTGTGAAAAGTTTTGGGTTTACCATTTTTGAACCAGTTGGAATAAGAACTGATTATCCTTTGGTTGATTTGGAGAAAAAACAGGTGACAGCAAGAATCTTCTATAAAGATAAACTTCTGATGACGGTGCTCGTTGATTTACGATCAAATCATATTCAAAAGGAAGGAAATCTATCAGAAGTTGCTCACCTCACTACTCCAGATGGAATGAAGATCGTAGATGAAGAGAGAGAAATTAGCATCATAAAGAGCCAAGCTGAATTCTTTATTGAAAACAGAATTTCAAATCCTACAGAACACGAAGAGCAGCTCATAAAAAATCAATTAAGGAAATAAAAGAAATGGCTAAAGATCCAGACATGATCTGTGATCTCTAGCCATTTCTTTTTAATAGATCGTCAAATCCCACGCGGAGGGACGGCAGCCATAATGCCTCCTGACACGCCGCTTTTCGCTGGCACACCCACAAAAGCGGCAAAATTGCCGGAAGCTCCAAACAAATTGGAAGGGATGGCGCCTGTGAAAGGCGAATAATTCCGAATTCCATACCGAAAGGAGTCGTACCATGAATTTTAATCTGGATGAAGCGATTGAGGTTCTTGAGCGTACGCCACAAGCATTGGAATATTTGTTAACGGGCTTATCGGATGGGTGGTTGCTGCACAACGAAGACGACGGCACCTGGCATGCCACCGAAGTGATTGAACACCTGATCGAGGCTGAGAAAACGAATTGGCTCCCACGTCTGGTGATCATTCTTCAAGAGGGAGAGAGTAAACCGTTTCCTCCATTTGATCGGTACGCTCACTTACAGGAAACCTCGGTTAGATCGTTCGAGCAAAAGCTGCAGGAATTCAAAACGCTCCGTGTACAAAACATAGCCAAGCTGCGAACGCTCGTGGAACCGGAAAAGCATCTGGAATTAACCGGACTCCATCCCGCTTTTGGGGTCGTAAAAGTACGGGAGTTGCTCTCTACGTGGGTCGTTCATGATTTAACGCATACGGCGCAGATCGTACGGGTCTTGGCCAAGCGGTACACGGCGGATGTTGGACCTTGGCGGGAATATTTAGGTATCCTGAACAAATAATCGAACAGGCAGGGGTAGCTCTGGACGCAAATGTACGTCATCGCTGCCACTGCCTGTATTTTTTATGGCAAAAACAGCTGCGGAACGGTATACAGCGCTGGGGCACCACCCGTATGCAGGAACAATACGTGATCACTCTTCTTAAAATACCCTTCGCGAATTAAGCCGATCAACCCCGCCATCGCCTTTCCGGTATAGACTGGATCTAGCAAAATTCCCTCGGTTCGAGCGACCAGCTGAACAGCTTCGATCATGCCATCCGTCGGAATCGCATAGCCTGGCCCGACAAATCTGTCGTCGCAAAGCACGGCTTCTGCTTGTATGTCCCCTTGCAAACCAATCAGTGAAGCTGTACTGCGAAGCAATCCCATCACCTTGGCTTCTTGTGCAGCCCGATCTCGACTGACATTGATCCCGATTACTTTTGTGTTAGACTGACGCGCCATAAATCCCGCAAGTAAGCCTGCTTGGGTACCGCCGCTTCCCGTTGCCGTTACGACATAATCGTAAGGAGTCGTTGTTTCCCATGCCTGCTGCTCGATTTCCTCCGCGCAAGCCATGTATCCCAATGACCCGACTTCGTTAGAGCCTCCTACAGGGATCAGATATGGTTTTCTGCCTTGTTTTCGCAGACTTTCAGCGAGTTCTTCCATCGCTGCAAGCAAATCTGCCTCTGCGGGAATGACCTCGATTTTTTCTGCTCCGAGCAAGTGAAACAACAGATGATTGCCGCTCGCTTGCGGTTGGTAGCCGCCCGTCTCAGGCGCGGACAGCACGAGCTGGCAGTGCAGACCTTCGCGGACTGCCGCCGCCAGAGTCAACCGGCAGTGATTGGATTGGACAGCTCCACATGTAATCAACGTGTCTGCCCCTTGCTGGATTGCCTCCGCTACCAAATACTCCAGCTTTCGTGTCTTGTTTCCCCCTGCTGTCAAGCCAAGCATGTCGTCTCGCTTGATAGAAATGCTCGGTCCTCCCAACTCCTTGGACAGTCGCTCCAGCCTTTCGATTGGTGTAGGTCCGTGTGTATAAATTTTTCGCTGGTAACGGATATGGTTCATGCCCTTCGTTCCCTTCGGTTTGGAGTGTGATTTGGTATTCATACGCTTTGTGTTGTACGAATTCCTTCGCATTATGTGACTTTGTTACAGGCAAAAATAAGATTGCCCGGTACAATGGGTCTCGTAAACCACAAAAGTTAAATAGCTTGAGCTCAGAGCGCCTCTTTTTTGGGCGTTCTTTCCTGAAAAATTTGTCGAAAATTTAAATATTTTGCAATTGTAAATATAAGGAATAACAGGGATAATATACTCGATAGACTGTAACCCAATTTCAATCGTGGAGGGAAATCTATGAAAACACTCCTGCGAATTGCCATCGCCTTAGCCATGGTATTAACCATGTCAAGCGGTGCTTTTGCTGGTCCAAATCCTGCCGCTTACGAGGCAAAGTTTGTAGGATTAAAGGAAACTTACAATGCTGGTGAATCGATTAAGCTATCCGTAGAAACAAAAACAGCCGGGCAGATTACCGATGCCAAGTTTTTGCTGAAAACAATTGGTGGCAATGACAAGGATAAGATCACCAGTGTCCGAACTACCCATAGCAAAACCAAAGCTACCTATACGACCACAGGTTACCTGAAGCCTACCTCCCAAGGTATCTACTTGCTCGCTTACCAAGCCACTCACAAGAGCTTTGAAGGAGAAAAGAAAATAGAACTCACTGCAACTCTTTCGATCAAGGATCCAAATAAAATCACCTTGAATGTCACACCGAACACCATCCATGTCAAAAAAGGCAAAGAAGTGCCTATCCTCATCACATACAGTTCAAAAGCCACTCCTCAATTCACTTACAGTACACAGGTTACTGAGCTTTACACCAAGCGAGTCGGCAATGAAAACAAGAAAGTCGTACTCTTCAAAGCTGAAAAAGCCGGAAAATTTACAATCAATATCACTGCAAAGAACAAATACGATGAGGTCTCTGAAGCAGTCGAAATCGTTGTTTCGGATTAAAAGACAATATCGAGCACTATCATTTCTCACCATACCAAAAATCCCGTCCCCTTTTTATAGGGCAACGGGATTTTTGCTGATTGGCTCTATTTCCATCCGTGATAGTATCTACACTTTCGCCAATGCTTCTCTCAATCGTTCCCGATGCACCCATAACGGCTTACGCAGTCCAGCCTTCTTCACGATGCCTTCTACAGTTAGCTCATGGAGCGCCTCTGTTACGGTTTCACGAATACACCCCATCATTGTCGCCAGCTCCTGATGCGTAAGGTTCACTGCCAGCTCGACCCATTCTGGTGCGTCAGCCTTGCGCTCTTCTCCATATTTCTCGCACAGCCTGCCGAGCAAATATACGAGACGCTGTCGCACACTTCCATACGCCATGAGCTCCATCATTTCTTCTACCTCTTGCAAACGATTCGAGACAATCTCGATAAAATGCAAGGCAAGCCTCGGCTTCTCTAGCATCAGCTCTTCAAATTGTCCTTTATCAATCGAACAAATCAGCGAATCTTCCCACGCTTCGGCGTACATATTGGTTGAACTAATCGTAAACGAGCCGATCTCGCCAAACACATGGCCTGTGCCGAGCAAATCAATCGTTAGCTCTTTGCCGTCAGCCGAAAGCTTGTATAAGCGAACCTTCCCAGCCTTGATCAAAAACAACCTTTTCTGCTCCAGGTGAGGGGAGGAAATCATCGTTCCTTTTTTGACTACTTCCATAGGGGTCGCCGGTTCCAATTGGGCTAGCTCCGCTTCACTTAACGTCTGAAACAAATTGATGCGAGATAAAAACTTCTCCTTTTCGATCACTGTGTACTTCCTCCTGCTCACTGTAGGCTGAACTACATATTATATAGATCACTCCCATTATACTCCTCGTTAGGAATGGATTTCGAATGAACAAAGGAGTGTAAATCGTTGAACACATTCATGATAATTCTTTCACTGATTTTGGCTTTGATGTTTTCTATCTCGGTGTTAATGAAGTTTTTACGTGCAAAATCTATGCTCCAGCACTGGAAGGAATATGGGTACCCACTTTGGTTTATGGACGTGATTGCTTCACTTGAGCTGGTCGGAGTCATCGGCGTAATTAGCTCCTTTTGGATTCCTGGAGTATTAACACTCGCTTGCATCCTTTTCGCCATCCTCATGCTTGGTGCTATCCATGCCCATCTTTTTCGGGCAAAACATAAGCCCGTCATGGCGATAAATGCGGTATTTATGCTTATTTGTTCGTTGCTTCTTCTTTGGATTTAATCGTTTCCGTGTGCTTTTGAGGGAAAGCAAACAAAAAAGGCTATCTCCTGAGCTTCGGGACTGACCCCCGTTTGTAGGACAGGGATCAAAACACCTTACAAGTTTAAGCAGCCAGTCGTCGGAATTCAACCGGCGACTGGTTGTTTAGTTTCGTTTGAATACGAATTGAGTTATAGTAGGTAATATAATCTCGAATGGTTTGTACAACGATTGCCGTCGTTGTACTCGTAAGGCCTTCGAGATAGAACGTTTCAGACTTTAGTGTGGAATGAAACGATTCGATGGGGGCGTTATCAGCGGGCATTCCCTTGCGGGACATGCTCATGATAATGCCTTTTCCTTTTACTGCCTCTTGGTAAGCTTGAGACGTGTACACACTGCCTTGATCACTATGCAACATCATTCCTGGTCGATTAGGAAGTTGATTTAACGTATCTAAGACAAACGAAGTGTCTTGTTTATCTGCTATGGTGTAAGCCACAATCTCCCCATTGTACAAATCTAAAATACTTGATAAGTACAACATTTTCCCACCAAACGGCAAATACGTAATATCTGTCACTAGCTTTTGCATCGGAGCTTCAGCATGAAATTGACGTTGTAGCAGATGTTCAGCGGATTGTGAAGGTTGCCCCGTTGGTTTACGTTTCTTGATGCGGACTCGACATTGCAGTTGTTCTACTTGCATAATCCGTTGCACACGCTTGTGATTAATTTGTTGTTCAATCCGAAGGAGTGCGGTGATCTTTCGATAGCCATAACGAAATTTATGTAGGGAACATAGCTGTCGAATCTTCTCGACTATAGGGTCCTTCTGTTTCGTTTTAAACACTGACCTCCACCGATAATAGGTGGATCGCGCAATACCCAACCAAGCGCAAGCTTGGGTAATATTCACTTCTCCTTTGATGGATTCCATCCATGTGACCATGATTCTAGGTGTCACCTCCTTTCCAATTCCGTGTACTTTTTTAGCACATCCAGTTGTTGTTTCAAAAAACGATTTTCTGCTTTCACTTTCTCAAGCTCTGAAGTGAACTCAGGACCTTTGCCAAAGCTGTATTGTTTGCCAACAGGTTGTTCTAGTCGATGAAGCTCACCCTCTCGATACCACTTCATCCAGACTTTTAGCTGAGTCACATTGCGGATTCCGAGTTTCTCCATAACCTCCTTCACTGGAACACCTGCCAATCTCATTTGAATCGCCTGCATCTTGATTTCCACGGGGTAACTCACTCTAGTTAACAATGCAAAAACACCTCCAAGATTGTCCCCATATCTTACGACATGGTTTAGTTCTCTTGAAGGTGTTTTGATTTGTCTCACATTACGGGGTCAGTCCCCTTCCTTGGAGACTAGCCTTTTTCTCATGGTCATTTATGCTTGCTTAAGCAAAAACTGCTTGCCATATTCCCCATGATCCAGAATCGTCGGATGCTCGATCTGAATCGTCGAATGGTCAATTCCGTACTTCGTTTGCAGAATGTGGTTAATCGCCAGAATGACACAATACGGCTGGATGCCTTCCCGAACGAACACATGCGCTGTCAGGGAGTAATGCTCCGTGGATACCGCCCACAGGTGCAGCTCATGAACATCCTCCACGCCCTCTACTTCACTGAGGTCCTGACGGATTTGCTCGAGATCAAACTGCTCTGGAACAGATTCCATCAATACGAGCAGCGACTCACGAATGATTTTGGCGCCACCTGTAAAAATAATTCCCCCAATCACCATGCTGATCAACGGGTCGAACAAATAGTAGCCTGTCATGTAAATGAGAATCGCCGACGTAATTACACCGACTGAACTGAGCAAATCTCCAATAAAATGCCATAACGCGCTTTTTACATTGAGGTTGTCTTCTTCCTTCATGCTGCGGGAAAGTACAATAGTCAGCACGACGTTTACAACCAAACCGATGGATGCAATGGTCAGCATCAACTGCAAATCAACGTCTTGCGGATTGATCATCCGTTTGATCCCTTCAATGACAATCCCGATCGAAATCACGGCAAGAGCCAAGCCATTCAAGAACGAAGCAATAATTTCAAAACGGAGAAATCCGAATGTGTACTTCTTATTCGGCTTGCGTGTCGCCATATAAATAGCGGTCATACTCAACCCTAAAGCAAAGACGTCAGAAATCATATGGGCGGAATCGGACAGGAGCGCAAGTGAATTGGACATCAAGCCTCCCACAACCTCCACGATCGTAAAAAACAATGTCAATAGGAGCGTAATCCACAGTGTTTTCTTCGATGTTTGCTGTTCTTTCACATGATCAAGATGATGATAATCACCCTTTTTCATACGTATCACCTCTGTCTATTTAATTATAAAAATTATAATGTAAGAATTAATGTAATCATATCCTCTTTTCCAACGATATTCAAATGAACATTTTATGGATCATACAAGTGATTTTCATTACCAGTTGTGTCTTACAAGACAAAAAAAGCCTCATCCAAAAGGATTAGGCTGATCATTCCTTATGATGATTCCCTTCCAAAATCCGTCGGATTTTGCCCTTGTACTGGGTGAGCAAACGGCTGGCATCTTCTGCTGGCAACCCAGTCTTTTGCATCACGATCGCCAGTTTTGCGTCACCGTCTGCCTTGTGCAACAGTACGTCTGCCTCATCAGTAGAGACATTGGTCGCTTCTGCCACGATTTGTTTTGCACGTTCCTTCAGTTTCTCATTGGTTACCTGCACATTGACCATCAAATTTTTGTATACTTTCCCCAACCGTACCATGCATCCGGTCGTAATCATATTGAGAACCATCTTCTGCGCCGTAGCTGCTTTTAAGCGAGTCGATCCGGTCACCACCTCTGGCCCTACTACCACATTAATCGCGACATCCACACCTTGGCTGATCTGCGCCATCTGGTTGCAGGACAATGAAATGATTTTTGCCTGCTGCCTTCTTGCTTCCGCCAATGCTCCGATTACATAGGGTGTCCGACCACTCGCCGCAATGCCCACCACGGCATCCCCTGCCTTTACGCCATAGGCGATCACATCTTCCCTGCCGTTCTGCTCAACGTCTTCGGCTCCTTCGACTGCCCTGACGATTGCTTTTTCCCCGCCTGCTATGACTCCCTGCACCAATGAGGGGTCCGTCCCAAAGGTTGGGGGGCATTCAGCAGCATCGAGCAAGCCCAATCTCCCACTCGTTCCTGCTCCAAAATAAAAGAGTCTTCCGCCGTTTTCCAGACATGCTGCGATCAAATCAACGGCCGCTGCAATCGAAGCCAGCTCCTTTTCAACGGCAAACGCAACTGTTTTATCCTCTTCATTCATGATCTGGATAATTTCCATCGTAGAGAATTTATCCAGCTCTTCCGTATTCCGATTTCTTGTTTCTGTCGTTAAATCACGCAGGTGAAACTCCATCCAGTTACCTCCCACCCATCTACACTCATCTTCTCTTTCTACCCTACACCATGCTGCTTTTTCTCCGATGGAAACAGGCTGACCGGAAGATGTCCAGCTGCCTTTCGTTCCCCGAACAAAATGTCTGCCACAAGCTCTATGGCCTGGTACGTATGGTCATAAACGGCGAGATACGCATCGACCTCTGGCATTACCAAGAGATCATACGGGTTTCGCAGGGCGACAGCCACGACCTTTTTCCCCTGTTGAACGAGCCGGTTCACCAGCAATGATTGGCCTTTAAAGATATGGGCATTGTACGTAAAAACGACGATTTGCTCTGTGGCTGACATCACATGCGCCACAAGCTCCACTTCTTCCTCTGTCGGGTTGAGCGTCGACATCATCTGGTATTCAACTTCGCGATATTTTCTTATTGGTGCAACCAAATCGCCAGAAGCTGCTTGCCCATCCTCTGCCAAAGTCAGGTTGGCAATCCCCGGAAAAATCACGCCTAGCGGTTGCTTGCTTCTCTGCAAAGGAAGCAGCTGATGTTCATTTTTCACCAAGGTTATGGCTTGGGCGAGCGCACTTCTCGCCATGTCTGCATGTTGGACACGGTCAAAGGAAGGGCCTTTTGCTCGCAAGCAATGCTCCCACGAAAGAAATCGTTTCTTTAATTGAAGCACGCGATTTACTGCTTCGTTGACCCGCTCGTCTGACAGTTCCCCCGAATGAATAGCCGCAACGAGTCGTTCGTACGTTTTTTGCTGAACTTCATGCGTGTGGGAAACCAGAACAAGATCGATCCCAGCCTGCACACAACGCACCGCCGCTTCCGCAACCCCAATGGTACCCGCAATGGCAGCCATTTCCATACAATCCGTAATCGCGACCCCATCAAATCCGAGCGACTCACGCAATATTCCCGTCACGATCTCCTTGGAATACGTAGCAGGAGAACCCGACTCATCCATACTCGGCAAACTGATGTGTCCAACCATAACCATGGGGACTCCTGCCGCGATACTGCGCTTGAATGGAACCAACTCAACCTGATCCAGTCGCGTCCGATCATGCCCAAGCACAGGAACGGCCTCATGAGAATCGGTGCTCGTATCGCCATGACCGGGGAAGTGTTTAATAGAGGGAATGACACCACTCGCAAGCAAGCCTTGAATGGCGGCCTCACCAAACCGCGCCACCTGCTCTGGCGCTTCTCCAAAAGACCGCACCCCAATAACCGGATTGTCCGGATTGTTGTTCACATCGACCGTCGGCGCGAAATTGACTGAAATCCCTGCTGCACGCAGCTCCTCACCTGTTGCCTGATAAATGCGCTTGGCTTGATCGAGATTGCCTGTGGCACCCAAAGCCATCGCTCCGGGAAAGCGCGTCGCCGCTTTTTGCAGACGGGAGACCACGCCATTTTCCTGATCGGTCCCGATCAACAGCGGATAGGGATGCCAAGACTCATACGCCCAGCTCTGGAGCTTTCGCACGCGCTGATAGGTCTCCTCCGGTGTCCCGATATTGCGGCTAAAAAGAATCACGTTTCCGATCTGCTTTTGTTTGATCCACGTTTCCATTTCTTCGGGAATATCCAGCGTAGGGTAACCGATCATCAGCAGTTGCCCAACCTTCTGTTCCACTGTCATATGTTCGGCTTGCATGGAATCCTCCTTCCTACCGACTTGCTCTTGTTAAGGGAATGCTTTGCCGTACTTCGCATACTGCTTCCAGCTGCGATACCCGAGCCTCGCATAGAAGTCGACCAGCGTCGTCCAGTCGATGACAATGTTTGAAATACCGCGATTCCGCAAAGCCACAATGCCTGCCTCCACAATCGCCAGTCCCAAGCCTCGTCCTCTATACTCCGCATCCACACCCAACGGACCGATGCCGCCCAGCCCATCTGCAAACAATGGTGCCCAGTAGACGTTTTGGGCAACAAACGGAGAATCGGCATCATTGATCCGGCAAAAACCGACGATCTCATCGTGCACCTCCACAACGACGAATTCGCGTCCGGTTCCTCCCCGCTGGAAATAGTGAGTGGCTTCATACTCCCAGCGTCCGGGAAAGCATCGATGCAAAAAGGTCAAAAAGGCATCTTCGTCCTCCCTCGTCAACAGTCGAAAGCGGCCATCTGGTACCTCTGGCAATTCCAGCTCCGCTGGCTCGAGATACTGGCATAACAGATCGTTCTCCAATCGATCCTCCGAGTGATACCCTTGTCGCTCAAACCACGCTTTTACGCCCGCAGATTCATCGGGTATACCCGGGAAATAATGATACGGATCGCGTCCCAGCAAGACCTTTTCCACCCCTTGCTCTCGCAACGCATTTTCTGCCCTTGCCAGTAATTCACGCCCGACCCCTTGCCCGCGATGTGCTGTAGACACGAGCAAAACCTGAATCCAGCCAATGCCTTTTCCCAACTGAATGTCGAGCTTTTCCTGCCAGCATTTGGCCACGACAAAACCGACAGGACACTGCGTCACAGCATCTATCGCAATCCACGACCCGGCTTTGACTACATTCTGATCCTCGAAGCTGTTTTGCCGCATGAGCCCAGGCCGCATCGGAAAGCGATCACCCAACTCCTGATTCCACAGCTCGCACAGAGTGTCCGCATATAGATCGTCCCAAGGTACGTATTGCATCGGATGCTTGCCTCCCTTACGCCCTATTTCAATCCAGAAGTTTTGGAGCCTTCCACAAAATATTTCTCGGCAAACAAAAACACGATCAAAATCGGGATCAAGCTGATTAATGCCCCTGCCACCAGCAGTTGATCCTCTGTCTTGTACTGACCGCTCAAAGACAAAATCCCGATCGGCAGTGTAAAGTTCTCGTCCGAAATGAGATAAATGACTGGCGCCAAAATCTCATTCCACTTCCCCATAAACGTAAAAACCGCCAGTGTTGCCAAGGAAGGCTTGCACATCGGCAAAAACACCCGCCAGTAAATCTGGAACGGATTGCAGCCATCCAGCTTTGCCGCTTCCTCGTAATCCTTCGGGATGTTCAAGAATGCTTGCCTCATTAAAAAAATGGCAAACGGCTGTCCGAGCCACTCCAAAATCCAAAGCGGGGCCAACGTGTCGAGCAGTCCCAAATTTTTAAAGATAATAAACTGCGGGACTATCGTGACGATCCCCGGGATCATCATCGTTCCCAGCACGATCATGAACAGCGTGTCGCGGAAAGGAAAGCGCAGCCTGGCAAAGGCAAAGGCAATCATCGAGCTGGACAATAAGGCCCCGATAACCGAAAGAATCGCGACAATCAGACTGTTGATTGTATAGCTGCTAAAATTCGCCTGTTCCCACACGGTTGTATAGTTGCTCCACTGTGCTGGATTGGGCAGCCATTCTGGCGGAAATTGCATGTACTGCTTGTAAGTTTTCAGCGAGTTAAACACCGTCGTCAAAAACGGAACCAGCATAATCAACGCACTCGCTATGACAAACAGGTATCCAATGATTTTATTTAGAGGGAAACGCTTTTGCATGGCTACCTCCTTGCCTCTTAATCATAATGAACCCATTTCTTTTGCAGCTTGAATTGGATGAGCGTAATGGCAAGCAGGATGAGGAACAACACCCACGCGATGGCAGAGGCGTAGCCCATTTTGAAAAAGCTGAATGCTTGACGGAACATGAACAGCATCAGGACGAGGCTGGCGTTATTCGCACCACCTGTCGAGCCTGCCTCCGTAGAGCCCCCGGTCATGACAAAAATCTGCTCGAAGTTTTGGAAGGAGTAAATCGTATTCAAGATGACGACCAGAAACGTCGTGCCGGAAATCATCGGGACTGTCACCCGCCAAAACCTTTGCCAAGCGTTTGCTCCATCAATCGAGGCTGCCTCGTACATGTCAGAAGAAATTCCTTGCAGCCCAGCGAGAAAAATAATCATCATATAGCCGACCGATTTCCAGATAGCGATGAGAACCAAGACCGGGATGACCCAGAATTCATCAATCAGCCAGTTTTGCGGGGCTAGCCCAAGTTTAGACAAAAAAGCATTGGCAAAACCGATCCGCTGGTTAAACACCGCATCCGCTACATACGCGATTACCGTCCATGAGGAGATAACCGGCAAAAAGTGAACCATCCTGAAAAATTTCAGGCCCTTCAGCTTTTGATTCAGGGCCACTGCTAACAGCAACGCCAAAAACGTTTTGGCCGGAACGTACAGGATCGTAAAATAGACCGTATTCCATAACGCGCGATAAAACAGCGGGTCTTCAAACAGCTTTTCATAATTGTCCAAGCCAGTCCATTTGGGCGGATTTAAAATATCGTAGTCTGAAAAGCTGAAGTACAATGACGCGACCGATGTTCCCACGACGAACACGAGAAAGTGGATGAGATAAGGGGAGACCAGGAGCAGTCCCCATCTCCCCTCGCTATCCAACCATTTTCTCTTTTTCACAGCAGGCTTCGACTGTTGCTTGGTTTGCAGCTCTAGCATGGTTGGCACACATCCTCACTGATTGATGACTACTGCTTCTTGAAGAAGTCATCCAGAACTTTTTGAATGCCTTCGTCTGTTTTCGTGATGAATTCATCCGTTCCGTATTTATCCATGAACAGTTCCGCCAGATTATCCGTGAACACCTTCACCCACTCGGTAAAGACAGCGTTGGTATCAATCGTGCCCGCGAACTCCAAGGTGTCGAGGAAGACTTTTTTGTTTTCCGGCTTCGTGGCTGGGTTTAGGAACATTTCGGAATTCGCCACTGATTTTTTCACCGGAATGGCTTCCCCTACTGCTGTCCACTCTTTTTGTGCTTCATCTGATGTCGTCCAGTATGTGATCCATTCTTTTGCGGCTTTGACCTTCTCTTCCTCTGCTTTTTTGTTGATGACCCATGAGTTGGCGATTACGGGTGCGAAGCGTTTGCCGTCCGGTCCTTTTGGCATAGGAGCGACATCGTAATTCAACCCTGCACCATTCATCGAGGTTGTTGCTGCGTAAATATCGATTTGCATCGCCACAGCCCCGCTCAAAAACGCTTTGAAGTTGCTTTGGAACGCCTTTAGGTCAGCCGGGTTCGGGAAAAGCTTGCGCTGCATGCCGTCGACCATCCACTCGACCGCTTTTTTGTTCTCTGGGCTGTTGATAATCGATTTTGTCAAAGTCGGGTCCAATACTCCGCCACCATACGCTTTCAAGATGTTAAACGCACCGCGTGAGCTACCAAAAAACGCGAAGCCGTACTGCTTTACTGATTTTTTGTCAAAAGCAGGATCATCTGCATTTTTCCCGTTGGCATCGAGGGTCAGCTTGACGGAAGCTGCCTTCAAATCATCCCAGGTCCAATCTGCAGTAGGATAGGATACACCCGCTTTGTCGAACAAATCCTTGTTATAGAAAAGGGCTCCGACCTGGATGCCCTGCGGCACGCCCCAATACTTCCCATCTGAGTCCTTGTTGAACTCCAGACCGTTGAGCTCCTCTTTGCTGATTTCTTTCGTGACGTAGTCGGTGATGTCGAGAATTGCGCCGCGTTGGGCGTACCCAAATACTTTTGTCCCGTCGCTCTGCCAAAGATCAGGGGCATTCCCGGCTGCGATCTGAGTCGTCAGCTTTTGATAGAAGTCATCATATGGAGCCGTCATCGTTTTGATTTTGATGTGAGGATGTGATTGTTCGAATTTTGCAATAATTCCTTCCATCTTTTTCTTCGTGGGTGGATCAGAACTGTAGCCCATATATAATTCGACTTTGTCCCCCTGCTGTGTGGAGGACTGGCTGCTACATCCAGAAATAAGCAATGCCGCGGCTAAGCCAATCAAACCGAGTGCTGAGAGAAACCTTCTCTTTTTCATGGAAAACCTCCCCAATTGCAATAAGTAGAAAGCTTGCATAGCTAACGATATATCCAAACATCTAACGTTCTTGACTGATAAGGATAAAAGGATAAAGGCAGGAGTTTGTGTATTCTAAGGAGGATTTGCTTATTTGTATTGCTCCCGAACAGCTTTACGCGTCTGGCGCAAGTACGCAGCAGAGACATCGTAATTTTTGGCAGCAACACCTCTAAACAAGATGTCGATCACATTGAGTTGTGCGATTCGTGAGGAAGTGGCGGCACTGCGTTCATCCGCTTCTGTTGAAAACGTGGTTAAGTGAATATCCACGCATTCCGCCAAGGAGTTTGTACCGTATTTGGTAATGCCGATGGTCACAGCTCCCGATTTGCGGGCTTGTTTCATCGTCGTAATGATCTGCGAGGTTTCCCCCGAATTCGAGATGCCGACTGCCACATCACCAGCCGTCAAGGTGACTGCCGAAGTAAGCTGCAAGTGGGAATCCGAATGGGCCGTGCACATTTTATTGATGCGCAAAAATTTATGTTGGGCATCCTGGGCAACCAATTGAGAAGCACCCACTCCGTAAAAATCAATCCGGGTGGCACGATACAACTCACCAATCGCCTGCTCTGCGTATGATGGCAGCCTGGCTGGATTCGCTTCTTTCCGCGAGTTCCTTGATGGAAAGACGAATCACCTCATCCGGATTGGCTAAAATGTAATGTGCTGCGTTTTGTTCAGAACGCTTGATATTGTGCAATGATTCGCGGATGCGCAGCAACCCGCCATTTAACACGATACCACCCCTTTAGTCTCGAGAAATTGTTAAAGCGCTTACATTCAAGTGTTACTTTGGCAATTCATTACATATTTTGTATTATAGACACTTGAAATAAAATATCAATATGAATTGTCAAATTTGAAATAAAATTTCAAAACTATTTTTCGACACTTTCTTCCGTTGTTTGTCTTGTTATCATTTTTTACAATTTTTACAGTTACTTATACGGATCTCTTTCCGTATTAATCTATGTACGCCCAATTGACAATTAATGGGGATGATTGAAAATGTCCAAACGCAAAGCACTACCCTTCACCCTGATAGCGGTACTCCTTTTGTCAAGCACACCTGTTCTGTCAAACGAAGCCGCGGCAGCCTCTTCCCACAAAGCGAAAGCAACTGTAACTGCGAGCAAGTTGGAGGAATTATCTATAAAAGATCTGAATCAGAAAACAAAAGCGACGCTGAATCACGTCAAGGAAGTCATGCCTGACCTGAAAAACTATCACATCGCCTCCATCCTAAAAGAGAGTGTCGTCACCACTTCTGGTCCTATCGATCGTCTGGAAATACTCTTGTCGAGCACACGAGAGGGTACTAGCACACATTTCGGCGTTATCCATGTGAACGCAAGTACGGGAGAGCTGATCGGCGTCGACATTCAAAACAAACTCCCCTCTTCGAAAGAAGTTTTCAGTGAACAGGATGCGATCAAAAAAGGCAAGGAGCATCTCAAACGCTTATTTGGAAAGCAAGCCGAAAAATACAAGTTCTCAGAGATCCACTCCTCTACTTCCCAGGATAACAAGAAACAGATTCTTGTGATTTACACATCCACGGACCATTCGATCAACGTGACCATGGATAGTGTCGGAGAATTAAAGGCTTTCAAAAAAAACATCTACCCCGAAGCAGCATTAGAAGGCAACAACAAATAATATGGACCTTTTGTCCAATAAAAAAGAGACGGTTCTGCCGTCTCTTTTTTGATGCTACGAAACCAACCTTACAACCCTGTAATATTCTGTAAGGTAAATCAATTTCCCATTTCTCTCCTTTCGATTACGATTCTCCTGTTACATGTAAAGGAGGATCACCAAAAATGAATGGCATGGAAATCAACATTCACTATTTTCGCTTGATTAATGACTTGGGGAAAGAGTATCCGGCTCTCAATCCCGTCTCTTTTTACGTAGCGGAATACGCGGTGTTTATTCTGGCGTTGAGTGCTTTGGTCTATTGGTTTACGAGAAAACATGAGAATCGCATCATGGTCGTTTGTGCGGCGTTTACGTTTGTTCTCGCTGAGCTATTCGGGAAAGTAGCCGGAAGCTTTCATGCGAACAATCAGCCATTCGCAGAGCTTGCGAACGTCAATCAATTGGTACAAAAAGCGGTCGACAATTCGTTTCCCAGCGACCATACGATCCTGTTTTTTTCCTTTTGCATGACCTACTGGCTTTTTAGAAAGACGACAGGGCCACTCTGGATTCTGCTTGCTGCTTGTGTCGGTCTTTCTCGTATTTTGGTAGGCGTTCATTATCCGGCAGATGTCATTGTGGGTGCCCTGATCAGCATTGGGTCTGCCTTGGCGGTCTATATGATCGTGCCGAGATTGAGTTTTGTTCATACTCTACTTGCTTTCTATGAAAAAGGAGAGCAAGTAATCTTCCCTGCCAAATCGAAGACGAGAGACGTTTGATTCCCCGCTACGTCTCTGTCATCGTTCCACCATAGACATGCAATACCTGTATCGAAGGAAAATGACATGTATGTATGACATGACCTTTTCCCATTAGGAACCAACCATTTAGGAGACAATCATCTTGATGAACTGAAGAATAAGAGGAACACCTTGTACAGGAATGTCACTCAGAATCAAAACTCCCGGCTGGACAACATATAAATTGGGAGGCTGAAGCATTCCATTTATGAAAAGATTCACAACAGAAACTTCATTCGGGTCCAGAATACCGGAAGTACTGAATGTCATGACAGCATCACTGTTGGTATACATGTTTTTGACTCCATCTGAAATTGCCGTATACTGATAAGTTTCTGTTCGTATTAAACCGGGAGTACATGGACATGGGGGGCATGGCGGACACGTTGGGGAGGGTTTTACTGGGAAAATTCCGGGACAACCTAATGGCTGGACGATTTGCAGACTCTGTCTCCTCACTGGGTATGACTGTGTGACATAGCGTCTCATGAAATCACTCGTCCTTTCTCGAAGTGCTTCGACCGCTCACTCCGATTTACACATAGGAGTGAACCCCAGGCACATTCCATCCACCTGGGGCCACCATCCTATTCACCTTAGTTAACGACAAATTCTACAACTATGGGTGTACCACCGTTTTCGGCATCTCCATCTGGAATTGTAATCGCCGTCGTTGTGATTGTGGAAGTATTACCTGCCTGAATCACCCCATTGATGTAGAGATTGTAAAAAGCAAACGTCCCAGGAAATGCTGTCGCAGCAGTACCCGCGTCATTGGTAAAGGCTGTTGCCGCAATGGCAAACGTAGCACCAGTACCAGTTCCAGCGCCCATGGTGGACGTAAATCTCAATGAGGCTAGATACGGTTTAACAATCGGCATTTTGAACACCTCCTCCTCTATTTATTCCCTACTAGTTAATGACTTGTTTCGTCCGATTGAAACCGACAAATGCCAGTAGAAACCTGCACATTTTTCCTTGAAAGAATATAATTGGAAAACGAAATCACCCCCCCACTTTTACCAGTAGGAGGGCTACATGATTTTTAATCTTGAAACAGTACTCGCAACTGCTCTTTCTCTGCGTCACTCAGTACGTATTCTGCCATCGGGAACAGCACACTCTCTTCTTTAAAGAAATGTTCCATGAGTATTTCTACTGACTTCAGCAAATGAGTGTGGACAGCTGCTATTTCAACAGGTTCAGACTTTTCCATTTCCACAATTCGAATAAACGACATCAGGCTTTCCTTAATAAGATCATGCTCTTCCTCCATGGCAGCAATCGGTCCCATTTCCCGTTCGATATAGTTAGCCATCAGGGGATACAGGCCTTCCTCCTCGCGTCTGGAGTGATGCTCCAGTTCCGAAAAAAACGTGGACCCCAGCTCATGAAGCTCCGTTAAGCCTTTCTTTCTTCTAATGGGTTCTGCAGTAGATTTCAGGTTAGTTGCTAGATGTATGAGCTCATTCATCTGCTCAGCCAATGATAGGTGCTCGTCTTTCAATTTTTCCAGAGCTGGACACAGCTTCCTCTTCCCTTCAAACTCCTGCATCATCCCCATACATCCTATAGGCGGTGGTCTCATCACAATCCCTCCATCTACTAGTGGAAGTTAGTTACGAAAAGAAATGCGATACGCTAGCTGTCCCCGATTATCCCTAGCAACCATTCGAATACAGTCTTCCTCTTGCGAAAAAACAACCGGTCCATTCTGGATGGGAATCGCAACAAACTGGCAAGGATTAAAGTAGAGTCGCAGATGCTCCTCATCCTCCGTGATCTCCCATTTTGCCAGCCGCCTTTCCAAGAGAGCCGGACTATGTGGTTCGGCATCATCTGCCAAATCTTGAATGAGTATCCCCATTTTTTTATCCACCAAGGAAGGCAGCTCTTGGTGAAGCTCGGCAATCGTTCGCTTACTAGGATTCATGGCAACTGATCACACTTCCTTCCCCGGATTATTTCACTTGTTCTCTTCGATCTCGCTGGTCTTTTCTAAATACCATCCATGCCAGTGGGAACAACACCACCGCAGCACCGCTGAGCAATAGCACCTCCATATATCGCTGTGCAAAATACATATTGACTGTGTACTGGGTGCACACAATGCTGGCGAATAGGATCAAGGCCAATAGGATGACACCTCTATAGCTGCTCTTCATAACTTTTCACCCCTACAGCGTATACGGCTCCATCTTTCTCTTGAATAACTATTTCCGGCAGTGGTCTTCTCGGCGGACCAGCGAGCGGATTACCTGTAGCAATATCAAATTTTCCATGATGGCAAGGACATAGCAGCTCTTTCTCATCTCGGTCCCAAAATACCGGACAACGCAGGTGGGTACATGCATTTTGATACGCCTTGTATTCTTTTTCCTTCACATATACGAACAACGCGCTGTCATGCTCTCCTGGATAGTTAAACTCAATCGCATCTCCAGGTTTTATATCGCTGAGATTCGCGATTTTTTGTGTGGGATACGACTTGCTGGATGAACTCATCAGCTCCTTGGCAGCTAATGCCCCCCATGGCAGAGTTGATGCCGCGAAAAGACCGGCTGCTCCTACCATTGTTTTCATAAAACTCCGTCGATCCAGACTACGCTCATTGGAACGATTGATGTTATGCGTGTAATTGTCATCCTTCAACGGAATTGGGCGGGTTTTCTCGTTCTCCATAAGGTATTTCTCCCCTTTAGAATAGCTTCTGTTTGCCCTGCAGAATGCCAGGCAGGCTAATTTTCACATTGGTTTCGCCTTCCAGCACATCCGGGTCGTGGCTGGCAGTCCATTTGCCATTGGCCAAAGGAATCTGTGCCCGTTTTTCTTCCAGCTCTGCTTCCTCAATCCACTGCAAGGTGTTTGTCGGGCAAACCGAAGCGCACATCGGCGGGATTCCCTCTTTTGTACGGTCATAGCATAGATCGCACTTGTACATGAGATTCTGCTCTTCATCAAATTTGGGAATCCCATAGGGGCATGCAATCGTACAGTTTTGACAACCGATGCATTTCTCTACCAATGCTGACAAAACGGCTCCATTATCTGCGATTTGAATCGCCTGAGCAGGACAGCTGCGGGCACAAGCAGGATTGACACAGTGGAAGCACATGAGAGGAATCGTTTGTCTGTTGATAAACGGGTCCACATCCAGTACGTAGTTTCGATTTCGGTTGTCGTGACCTCCACACTGTGTACACGCCGCCAAGCAGCTTCGACACCCGATGCAATTGTCCATTTCGATGTATAAGACTTGTTTACCCATGGCGAACTCCTCCATGTTTGTGCTTGATGATTTTCGCGGCGCACGCTTTAAACTCAGGCATTTTGCTGTAAGGGTCCAATGCAGGGTTGGTCAGCAGATTGATAGACTCCGCTTTTCCCCAGTGGTACGGGACAAACACCGTATCCTCTCGAATAGCCTCGATAACTTTCACGCGGTACTGTGCCTCGCCTCTTCTTGTTTTCAGAGTGACCAGCTCATCGTGTTCAATGCCATACCGAGTCGCTGTTTTTGGGTGAACCTCTAGCAGAGGATCAGGATACATGTCCTTCAAAAACGGGATTCGTCTTGTCTGGTTCCCGGACAAATAGTGGAACACAACTCGTCCCGTCGTTAACCGCAAAGGATATTCTTCATCTGGCTCCTCCGCTGGCGGGCGGTAAGGCAGTGCACATATTTTGGCTTTGCCATCCGGGTGATAAAATTTTTTATCCAGGAATAAATGGGGCTGTCCCTCGTCACCCTCTTCGCGGCACGGCCAGAAAACACCATTGTTTTGATCAATTTTCTCGTAGGTGACCCCGTAGTAGTCAGCTACCCCGCCTTTGGAGACCTGACGTATTTCATTGAAAATATCCTGAGGAGACTTCAAGTGAGTAAAGAATTGTCCGCGCCCCATTCTTTTGGCGATTTCTATTTGAATCCACCAGTCAGGCTTGGACTCGGCAAACCATTCCTGTGCCTGACGATGACGAATGATGCGACCTTCGAGATTGGTTGTCGTTCCATCGTCCTCTGCCCAAGTCGTAACGGGAAGCACGACATCGGCGTATTCAGCTGATTCGGACAAGTAAAAGTCGCAGCAAACCATAAAATCTAGACTTTTCAAGGACTCCCTAACATGGTTTAGATTTGGCGCACTTACAACCGGATTGGAGCAGAGTAAGTATAAGCTGCGGATCGTTTTATCCTTCATCAGCTGGAACATCTCATAGGCAGAAACACCTTTCTGCGGCATCTCTTCCGCGGGAATGCCCCAGGCACATGCTATTTCACGCACATGTTCAGGATTGTCGAGCTTGCGGTAGCCAGGCAATTGATCGGCTTTTTGCCCGTGTTCCCGTCCCCCCTGACCGTTTCCTTGACCAGTAAGGGTTGCAACACCTGATTTTGGACGACCAATCTTGCCTGTGACGAGCGACATGTTCGTATAGGCCGATACGTTGTCCGTCCCTTTCGACTGCTGTTCCACCCCACGGCAAAACATCACAATCGCATCGGGTGCCCTCCCGAAAATGTCGGCAGCCCGCACAATCTTCTCCACCGAAACCCCTGTTATTTCGCTGACATACTCTGGTGTGAAGGTAGCAACCACTTCTTTTGTTTCTTCAAAACCATTCGTATGATTTCGAATAAAGTCTTCATCTATATGCCCATTCTTGATCAGGAGGTGAACGATTCCGTTTGCCAGCGCCAAATCTGTACCGGGCCGCAGATCCAGGTGGATGTCAGCTCGTCGTGCCAAAGGTGTTTCCCTTGGATCGGCTACGATTAGATAACCGCCTCGATTTTGCACTTCCCAAATACGAAACATGCTGGTTGGATGACATTCAGCCGCGTTTGAACCGGCCAAAAACAAGCAGTCTGTTTGATGAATATCCGTCCAGGGAACGGTAGAACCGCGGTCAATCCCCAAGCTTCGATTCAATCCTGCCGCAGCGGAGGACATGCAGAAGCGACCATTGTAGTCGATATAGCGGGTTTGCAAGGCGACCCGCGCAAACTTACCCGTGAGATAACATTTTTCGTTCGTCATGGAAACGCCAGAGTAAACAGATAAGGTATCCTTGCCATAGTTTTGTTGCAATTCCTTGAACTTGGAAACGATCAAGTCAAGTGCTTCCTCCCATGACGCTTCCCGAAATCCTTCTGCCGTACCTTTTAGCGATGCATCTGTTCGAATCAACGGCCGCTGTATCCGATCCGGATGATTCACCTGCTGATAAGCCGTCACCCCTTTTGGGCACATCTTCCCCAGATTGACAGGGAAATCGTACCGTGGCTCCACTCCGATAATCTTGTTCGTCGTTGTATCTACACGCAGGTTCATCCCGCATTGCATGCCGCAGTAGCAGCAGTGCGTGCTGACCAATTTCTCGTCAGGATGAATCTTGTTTTCCACTACTTTTAAAAATTTATCCTTTGGCATGTTGATTTGCCTCCCTGGCATTGATCTCGTGCGTAGGAACTCCTGTGAAGCGGAACATCCGGTATTTTCTGCGGCACGGCAAGCAAAGTTCAGCCAAGTGGAATCCTTCTTCCATTTGAAAAGCCATTTCGTTTTTACCCAGCACGTTGATTACATCTGCCGACTGTTCCGCAGAAACAAACTCATTGCTGCACACTTTGCACTTTTTCATTTCCTGCTCGCCATAGTGCTCGCGATAATTGCGTGCAAACACACTCATGGGACGGAACGGGATGTGAGCCAGTTTTCCGAATGGCAGATAAATCAATGTCACAATCACTGCAAATTGATGAGTGACTGATATGACCGGGTGCCCAAAGCCCCCTAAGAACATGTTGCTTGCGGTTAACATCAAGCCTGTCACGCTGATAAACAGTAGCAGGTATAAAGGCAAGAAGTCGTAGACAAAGGATTGTTCAGCCCGTGCCTGCATGTTCTTGTGTCTGCGATACAAAGCCATGACTGCTCCGCCGATGACCATAAAAGCCGTAATGTTCAACGCATTGTAAAAGAGAAAGGCAACCCAGCCATCCGCTTGTACTGTCAAAACATCCACACCCATGAACACGACCTGATAGTAGCCGTTGTCCGTCATCGTGAAATACATCCAGCCAAACACTAACGGAAAGGTGACAAACGCGGCCAAGATGCATCCCCAGCCCAGCAAAATGTGCTGTGTCCAGCGGTACCATCCCCGATTCCAAATAAAGCGATAGATGGCCAGATGATCCACCGTTGTATTCGCCGTGCTTTTATGAAAGAGCAGTCGTAGCCCCTTTTTCAAAATCACATTCGTTGGCGGGCGGTCTGCCCACGCAGAAAATCGGTAAAGGAAACCTCCAATAAAGACAAGGGTTCCCACCATATATCCGTAAAGCGCCAGGTCAATATGCGTGAAAAAACGTGTTCCCACGTAAGTTAGGACGAACAAGCAAGCAATGATGATAAAAGCACGCTTCGCCACCTTGGAAGCAAAAATATAGTTCATACAACACCCTCCCTGCTGCTGCTCATTTTTTCCTTTCATTCGAGACCATTGTAGCAATGGCTCGTAACCCAGGTTGTGATTTACCTCACACCACTGCCACAATCATGATGATTTTCTCCCCCCAACCATCGATTTCGGATGATATAATGAGTTACCTATTTATCCTTGTTGTAAGGGGGGACCCACATGACCGGAAATGGCACAACGTTTGTGGAGCAGATTTCTTCCGATTTTGTGAAGAGCCTTGAAACGTTTTCTGTTAGGAAAAGCTTTGTTCCCGGAGCCGTTCTGTTTTTGGATGGTGAAAGAGCCGACCAGCTATTCTTAATTTCGTCGGGCCAAATCAAGCTCACAAAAAACACGAACGATGGAAAAGAACTGACCCTGCAAGTATTTGGTGCAGGAGAGCTTGTCGGAGTCTCTGGGCTCTTCGAACAGGAATTGACGTACACCTCCACAGGCACCATGTTGATGGAGGGTGAGGTATGGATCATCCCGCGACAAGGGTTGGAAAAAATGCTCATCAAAAACGGTCAATTTTGCGTAGACTTTCTGCGTTGGATGGGATTGATGAACAGGCGGATGCAGTCCAAATTTCGTGATTTGCTACTCAATGGCAAAATCGGCGCCTTGTATTCAACGCTAATCCGCATGAGTAACACGTACGGCAAGCCACACCCCGACGGAATCCTCATCGACCTTTCCCTTACCAATCGTGATTTGGCGCAATTCATTGGCCTGACACGAGAAAGTGTCAACCGGATGCTTTCCGATCTGAAAAAACAGGACTCCATCGATCTGCTTCCCCACGGGCATATCTTGATTAAGGACCTTGCCTATTTAAAAGAAGCGATTTATTGTGATGACTGTCCTCCTGATATTTGCCAAATGTGAGCAAACTCTGCATACTTTTCTACACGAAAAAAGTCCTGGACTTGTCCGTCCAAGACTTTTTTTATAAGTGATTCAGCCTGATTTATCCATGTCTTTGCTCCACGAGCTCGCTGAACATGCCCGCATAGTACTCGACGTCTCCTGCATCGTCCAGAATCGCGCTGATCGTTAACCATTGGAGATACTGATCCCCATTCTTCCGGCGATTCCAGATCTCACCTTGCCAATAGCCGTTCTTTTTGATCGAGTCCCACATCTTTTGATAGAAGTCGGCATCCTGCCTGCCTGATTTTAAAATATTGGGGGACTTGCCAATCACCTCATTCATCTCATAACCGGTCACTTTCGTAAAAGCATGGTTCGCGCTTTTAATAACTCCTCGTGTATCGGTAATCAGTATCGCCTCTCCCGTCTTTTCCATAATGGTGGCGGCGAGCTGCAGCTTCTCTTGATAAAACATCCACATCACCAAGACCAAGCTTGCCAGCGCAAACTGAGATAACGCCATGAAACCGATCGCGTAATGTCCGGTTAGATTAAACAGCATCGTTAAGATCAACGGCGGGAAAAATCCTCCTAATCCCCCCATGGCAGATACGATCCCATTTACAATCCCCGCTTGTCGCGAGAAATACATCGGCACTAATTTGAACACGGCACCGTTACCGATTCCGGCACATATCGCTACCAACAAGCACCCTACTGTATACATCAAAATCGATGGCGAAAACGATAAGACAATACCAGACAAGGCGAGCCCGGCAAACACAATCATCAATGCCTTGAAGGGGTTCCACCTATCTCCTAACCAGCCTCCCAATGGTCTCGCAAGTGTCGCCAAAAGAATGAACCCTGCTGTTCTCATACCTGCATCTACTTTATCCAGTTGGAAATGGCTTACTAAAAAATTCGGGAGATAAACGGTGAAAGCGACGAAGCAGCCAAACGTAATAAAGTAGAACAAACTGATTAACCATAGTTTTTCGTTTTTGTAGACACTCTTTATCTGCTGACCAAGAGGAGTCACTACCTTAGGTTCATTTCTATCCCCCATCAAGAAGGTAAGCGCAGCGAATCCCGCGAGTAATAACATGAACATCTGTACAGTAGAGGCCCATCCAAACGATTTAGCCAGAACGGGCGCTGCAAAAGTGGTTACCGCTGTACCAATATTCCCCATACCGTAGATTCCGTTTACAGAACCATGCTTCTCTTTCGGATAGTATTTCGGTAGAGAAGTGACACCAACGGAAAACACCGCTCCGCCTATCCCCAAAAATAGCCCGCCGATTAACAAATCTGTATAAGTGGTCGCCTGGCTAATATAAAAAACAGGAGCCAGCAGCAAGAGAAAGCTTATGCTAAATAAAATTCTCGCGCCAAATCGGTTACTCCAATATCCAACAGGGATTCTCAGCAACGATCCAAGAAGAACAGGAATCGCTGTCACCCACGCCACTTCGCTTGCACTCATGGGCACGGTTTCTTTGATAAAAGGCATGAGCGATGACAGAATGACCCATACCATGAAACCGACCGTAAGACTCAACGTCTGTAACGGCAACTGCCATTTTCGTACCATAAACAACACCCCTCATTTGGGAAATCTTCTTCATCCACTATGATAAGAGGCAAAGTTTGGTTTCGTTGTGATTTTAATCACAGCTCCTTCTGGGCAACCCGCTTATAATCAAAGCGAAATCTTGAATCGAAGGAGTGGATTATACATGTTTTGTTATCAATGTGAACAGACTCCATCAGGTGGTTGTAAGGTCATCGGCGTTTGCGGAAAGAATGAAGATCTTGCGAGTATTCAGGATACAATAATTTTTGCTTTAAAAGGGATTGCAGCTTATGCCACACATGCTCGTCAACTGGGATATATCGATCCTGAAGTGGATGGGATTACTCAGGAAGCTCTCTATTTTACATTGACGAATGTGAATTTCAACTTGGACGAACATTTGCAAATGGCCATGAAAGTAGGCAAAGCCGCGATAAAAGTCATGGAGCTTTTGGATCGGGCCCATACGGATCATTTCGGAGTCCCGCAGCCAATCACAGTCTCGCAAAATAAAATAGAAGGAAAATGCATCATTGTTACGGGGCACAATCTGTTTGCTCTCGAAGAACTGTTAAAACAGACAGAAGGCAAAGGAATCAATGTGTATACGCATTCCGAAATGCTGCCTGCCCATGGCTATCCCGCACTGAAGAAATATCCTCATTTGAAAGGAAACATCGGGAAAGCATGGTACGATCAACGCCAGTTGTTTGAGAAATTTCCTGGCGCCATTCTGGCTACAACAAACTGTGTGATGCCTATTCGAGGCAGCTACGCCGATCGTTTCTTTTCGTATGATATAACTGGTTTGGAAAATGTAACGAAAATTGTAGATAACGATTTTGCGCCGCTCATTGAAAAAGCATTGTCACTTCCTGAGGTTTCTATCGAATCAGATCTGACATTGACGACCGGCTATCATCACAAAACGGTTCTCGGCATCGCCCCTGATATCATTCAGGCAGTCAAGGAAGGAAAGATCAAACGCTTCTTCGTCATCGCTGGTTGTGACGCTCCTGGAAAGGGAGGCGAGTATTACCGTGAATTGGCTACGTCCTTACCGCCAGAAACCGTCATTCTTACTACCTCCTGCGGAAAATTCCGTTTTAACGATGTAGATTTCGGCACCGTGCCAGGTACCAACATCCCAAGATATATCGATTTGGGACAGTGCAATAACTCCGTTTCTACCATTACGATTGCGGCAGCATTAGCCGATGCCTTCGAGTGTGAAGTGAACGAGCTGCCGGTAAGTATCGTTCTTTCCTGGTTTGAACAAAAAGCGGTTGCCATCCTGCTCGGTCTGTTTAGCCTGGGGATACAAGATATACGGATTGGCCCAAAATTGCCTGAGTTCATTCAGCCCGGGGTTCTGCAAGTACTGCAAGACTTGTTCCATATTCAGTTGATTGGTGATGCTCAAGAAGATATGAAGCAAATGCTCGGAATCACTCAATAGGCAAAATAGAAAAAACGGCTGTCAGAGAGTTAGTGGTAAGACTAACCAATGACGGCCGTTTTTTCATTCTTTACCTATTAAAGAACTGATCCATTTTCCTGTGTGTGCGTCGACAACTCCTTTGTCTCCGCTGAGGCGGTAAACAAGCCGCGGTTTTGGTTCCTCTACCTCGTTAAAGTCTATATCCGGTAGCAAGTAGTAGAGTTCGAGCGATTTTTTTACGGCTTGCTCCGTTTTTTTCGCAAAGGCCAGGTCTACTCTCTGCATGTTATTGTCGAGAATAACGGGCGAGGTAAGCTGCTTATCCCCTATAATACTGCTGCCTGAGGACGAGTTGACAGCTATTTCAAATCTTGCGTTCTTAATCAGAATACCATTTTTCAACCATCCAAAATGCACTTTATAGTCCCGCCAATTCGTCTCCTTCCCCCTCGGACCTCCATCATACGGCTGTGGATCAAGCATATAAATATCTGCCAACTGATGACGGAGCTTCGTTTGCAGGAAATGGATTGCGCTTGCCTCCGCCTGCTCACGGGTAATTGCTACGTCTTTATGACTCGCCGCCTTTGGAGCTGAAGCAGCGGGCATTTCCTTCAAAATCTTGATCGGTTTCTTTGGTTTCGCCACCGCCCCATCGCCATCGATCATCACCCCTGAGATCGCATCTACCATTTGCGGATCGGTTGGTAGGTAATCGTAGACCAACATGTATTTCTCCCCATGATCTCCACTGGAAAAACTCTTATAATACAAGGTTGGCTCCGTTTTTTGTTCCAACAGCTCGCGCGCTTCCTTTTCCGATATGATTTGGCTTGCGTCAGGCAACTCCCCTTCATACCATAATCGAAAGAATCGCAGAACCTTTCCGTCTCCTCGCGTGGTTACAGCGATATAATTGTCCTTAAAAGGAATACCATTTTCTACTCTCTGAAATTTAAAATAGTAGGTACCGTCGCTCTTGTAATCGACTTCATCTGGCTCTATTAAATTCGCTCGTTCCTCAGAAGGAATGACTTTTGTGAGAAACTGCAATACTCCCTCAAGAGCAATTTGCTTGCTATTCGTTGTAGCAGGGCTAGGGGCTTCACTGTCTTTGTCACTATATTGATAGCTTAACAGGTTCCCTGAGACAGGATGAATTTTATACATGATACTTGATTGATCTGAATGATACCAACTAAGGTTCCATCCCGCATAGGGTGTAAAGTCATCAAACGGTTCGATGTATTCTCCATAACGATACTCATAACCTTCGGGAATAGTCACCCATTTCTTGGCGTATTCAATAGCCTCTTGTTCTGAAAGAATCTTTTCTGATTTTTGCTCAGCTGCCTGTACCAGTGTACTCTCATCTGCAATATTGCCTAGTACAAGTAAAGATGAAAGAACGAGAATCGACAATCGTTTCCAAAATCCTTTTGTACTACTTTGCTTCATACACATGTTCCTCCTCTATCTATTCCCATTGATTTCATCGGATCATTACGGATTTCATCACTTTGATATTTTTCCATTCTTTGTTAACTTTATATCAATATACATATTTTGTAAAACGAAAAGAAATAGATATACATTGGCTATTGCAAATCATCTAGTATTCCTTTCATTTGAAGGGAATAACTCTTAAGTATATTGTTATAAAAGATCGAACATAAGACTACATTTCCCACAACCAACCTTGTAAGATTTATACATTAATTAAAACAGTTAGCTGTACTAATTCTTAAGGAGTTGAATCAATTGGGAAATACTAAAAAGTATCTTACGCTATTATCATTGTTTTTCATTATGATTTCTTTATTTTCAACAAGTGCTTTTGCTGCGACTCTGGGAGAACGATTAACAGCACCAGAAGCAGGATGGCAAAGAATTGATAGTAGTAATGTTCCAAATATCATATTTGAAGGTACCTTTCATGACGGGCCAACTAACGTTGGATACAAAGGTTCTGAGAAATTCACAAATACAATTGGAGATAAGATTAAATTCGAATTTTCTGGTACCAAATTACGTTTGATTTGTGGTCAATTTACTAATAGAAGTGATGAGATTGAGGTTTACGTTGATGGGGTTATGGCTACTAAAATGTCCCAACACGGTCCACATATTGGACAAGTGCTTAAGTTTGAAATATTGGATTTACCTAACACGAGACATACTGTGGAAATTATCAATAAAACTAGTACTTCCAATACCTCAATGGGTCTTGATGCTATTGATATTGATGAATCAGGTGAAATTTTGTTTCCATATGAACCCTTAAACCTCACCGCTTCACCTAATGATCCTGCTATCAGACTCACTTGGGGTTCTGTTAACGATGCAACAGGATACGTGATTAAGCGTTCTACAACACCTGGCGGACCATACGAAACTATCGAAACAAATCATATGAATACTACATACGACGATTTGAACGTTGAAAAAGGAGTAACTTATTACTATGTTGTTACTGCTATTGTTAATGGCGTAGAGAGCACAACTTCAAATGAAGATGACGCCACATTGAATGGTGATAAGCCAACTGATCCTGATCCTAAACCAACTGGTGATAATGCACTTCTTGTTATTAAAATGATCAGTGGCCTTGAAAAAGAATTTGAACTAACTGCATCTGAAGTACAAGACTTCATCGACTGGTATAATGGACGTGCAGATGGTCATGGCAAAGAAACATATATGTTCGATAAGGACTTTAACAAGGGGCCATTTACTGCTCGAAAAGATTATGTAGCATTCAGCAAAATTCAATCCTTTGAAGTAATGGAATTTACAAAATAACACGACGAAGGCACCTCCTATAGCACAGGAAGGTGCCTCGTACTTTTTATGACTCCGCTATTAGGGTATGCCTAAGCAGCATGCCCATTCCCCTTTTATCAAACCGTGTTGCTCAGCAAAATTACATAATAGGATATTTCTACCATTTCGTTTCCGTTTTGTGTTCAATTACTTGTACGACTTTTGGTTCAACTGCTTTCATCATTTGTTTCAGTAAATCATCGCTGATCGTTACTTTATTTTTTCCATCTTGAAGCTGTCCTTCAGCCTGTGTTTTTGCAATCACATCAATGACTTGTTGTTTCGAGATATTTTTCGATGCTGCAACCTCCACAACAGATTTTCCTTTGGCTAGTTCTTCTTTTAACTCTGTCGGGGTCATTTTTAGTAGAGCAAACAGTTTTTCATCGTTTATAAAATTATCAGCAGTATAATCAGGCTTACCGTCTCTGGAGAAATAACCTTCTACTTCACTGTTTGAAGGTGTAGGAGCTACCGGAGAAAGACTAATTGTATTCCCCTGAACAAACACTTGGTAACCCTCTCCCTCTGATCCCTTCTTGGTGTAATTCAAGATAAAAGTTTTCTCATTTGGATTGTCCATTTGCTCCATGGCAACCTCGTAATCTTTGATGTTGCCGTACAATTGATCAATGAGCTGATCTACCTTCCCCTTGATTTCCTGATCAGGTAAAGTAATGAGTGGTTTCTCCTTAGGCTCCCAATTCTCTTGCGTCAGGTCTTGAATCTCATCCGTAATACCGTTTGTATGGAGGGTAATCTTTTTGCCAGTTCCCCCTTTTTCCTGCAAGACGATGCTTAGTTGGACCTTTTTGGTTGAATCATTGGGGTCTCCAAGGTAGCTTGCATTAATAATCTCAAACGATTTTGTTTCGGGAATGGCACGATACAGCTTCTCAAGTGTTGCTTTCCCAGCCTCATCCAGCTTGACTTGTTCAGAAGTCATTGGTGCTCGAGTAAGCATGTCAATCACAACAGGGGCCGCAAATGCTGCGGTTGGAATCAAAATCGCAGCAGCAACAATTCCACCAATTAATCGTTTTTTCATGGTTATTCCGCTCCTTTTTCGTTGCAAATAGTTAGAATAAGATTGTTCGATTCTTTTGGAAATGGCCGGCGGGCATTCCATCGTTTCTGCCTCTTCATGCAGATGTTCACGGATTTTGCGTTCAATAGTCATTGATCTTTTCCATCCTTTCCAGGGGGAGATTCCCTAAGTATTTTCGAAGCGCCTGGAGGCCAGCATGATATCTGGACTTGACTGTACCCAGCGGAATATCAAGCAACGTCGCAATTTCCTCAAGAGTATAGTCGTGATAAAAGCGGAAGATAATCACTGTCCGCTGTTTGTCGGTCAGTTTTCGTATGGACTGGGATATCATTTGGTTTGTTCCATCCATCAACGCAGTATGTTCATCCAAATAAGACTCTTCGTGGGAGAAGGAACGAATGCGTTCAACAATGCGGAATCTCCTCCAGCTCTTGACCCGAAATCTCTGCACTTGACGGATTACCAGGCCATGCAGCCAGAACTGGAAAGGACGGTTCGTATCGTAATTAGCCAGTGAGGTCCACATTTGCATATAGATTTCATTCATGACATCTTCCCGATCCTGCTTATGATCCACCAGAAAGGAGACGGTCCGGTATACGTCCTGAAAGGTGGCATCATACATCGTATGAAATGCCTGTTCATCACCCTCTTTCATTTTTATAAGTAATTGATACATCTCTTCATTTTCCATTCAGAGGGCCCTCCTGAGTAAGCAGCTTACACCCTATATTGTCTCTCGATCGGAAAAAGGTTCGGTTTTCTTCAATTTTTTTTTGCAAACGAAAAAGAGACGGTCGATTCCCGCCCCTTCTTTCAATTAATCATGTAATCCCTTACCATCAAGAATTTGCTGCATGCATTTTTCAACCCTTGACTCTCGCGTTTTGGCTTGCTTGGGTGCTGAAAAATGAAGAAGGTAGGCTCTTTGCCGTCCTGGCGTCAATGCTTCAAAAGCAGTTTTCAAGGCAGGGATTTCATCTAATTTATTTTGAAATTCTTCAGGAATGCTGTATTCTTCATGCTTTTTAAAGTTCACTTCCAAACCCGCTTTTTCCACTTCAATCGCTTCATGAATGTAGGCCTTCAAAATGGGTTCCATTTCCATGATTTCTTCCACATTAGTGAACCGGATCTGGCGCGCAGCCTGTACATTCTCCGTTTGTTGAATGAGAATCCCATTTGGATCTTTTAACAAGGCACCTTTTTGAAACAGAAGCGCACAATATTCTTTAAATCCATGTATTAAAACGATGTTTTTTTTCTCAAACGTGTAACAAGGATGCATCCACTTAAAATCTTCGGTCAGCTCACAGTCAAGAACAATGCTTCTGAGCTTCTCAAATTCAGCCTTCCACTTTTTTGCCTTGTTTAAAAATTCATCAACCTTAGGATTCGTTTTGCTTGTTGTCACCAAGGAACACCTCTCATCTAGTTGGTGTCATGTCAATTTTTAGTTTTGACATTATCGTATTTGTATTATTCTATCATCATGTATTCAGGTTCCTTCTTTTAAAGAATACGCTCTATCAGATTGAGAAGGTGATTGATTTGGATATCAATTTCTATAAAAAATGGGCTTGCTAAAAATCGAATCCTGGTTTTGTTACTGTGAATGGAGAAAATATCGTCATTGATCCTGCCGGCGTACCAAATACAGGTGTAAGATTACCGCTCACTCCGGAGACTTTGCTTGACTTGCTCCATAACTTTCAGAGACCGGTGCAAATGGAGAAAGGCGATATGCAGTTGGGGCATATCCTTACGCATGGTCATGCTATTGTAGAAATGAAACAAGCTTATGGCCATGATGTACACGACAATCTCGATCCGGCCTTTTACGCAAGAATCAACCTCTTGGCTTATGCAAATACACTCGAGGAAAATCCGGTTGCATCGGAGTTGACGGTTACGGAAGGCGAGTTGAATCCATTAGAAGCTTCCTACTGGGAACAGGCATTAGTTGAAAGCAGGCATGGCCATTATTATAAATACGCGTACAGTTATCTGAGACTTTGCCGAATGACGGGCCGTAGTCCATCTGATTATCGATTGTTTCAGTGTATTTTGTGAACGGATTATGTTTAACCGAAATTAAGTCTCAAATAAAACGAATGAAGAGGCGGAAATGATCCGCCTCTTCATTTTTAATCAATCCCAAGCAAACCTCAGCTCTTTCCAAAGATCACCGTACATTTATTATAGTTGTTGTGGTACAGGGAGAACGAGGGTCTAAGAATGGTTTATCGACTTGTTCCAATAGCAACGGAGAAATAAACATGTTGTCACCTCGAAACAAAAAAGTCCCCAACTGCTTTTAGCAAATTGGGGTACACAGGAAGTAATACGTGAATAAAAAAGTGCTTATCAATATAGTAGGTTATCAGCTCAGTATTTACTACAAGTATATATAGGTATGCATACCTTCTCTTGCCACAAAAAAATAGCGTAGACCCATCTGCACAGATTAAGTCGTACGCCTTATCCCCAAGAGAATCTACACTAGATTTCATATTACATTACCTTTATCGGCTTGATTTGGCAGCTATTTCATGTATAAATATTGGTAAAACTTCCTTACTCGTAACTCACCTTCATAATGTCCAGAAAAGGAATCTTCCTAATTGCTCCGTTTTCTTTTACATGAACTAGCCTTGTACGCGAATCAAGAACTGTGATTCGCCCGCGTACTTTTTCAGACATTCCCCAAACAGTCAGTGACCTTTCATCCCCGTCATCCTTTGCTTCAACGAGCTGATTTCCCAATTCTTCTAATTCAAACTCTTCTCGAGTAGGTCTTTTTAGTGTAGATGCTTTTGCCATGTCATTCCCCCTAGATCCTCTTCTTTCTAAACTTATGCATCAAAATTAATACCTTGTCACCCAATCTTGTCCCCCTAACGCACGGGCGGACAACTTTTCACATAGCATTATTTTAGCGATAGAACAAGTTCTGTTTGTACACTTGTTAATCGCCAGTTATTTGTAAAGGAGGGATAGAGTATGGGAAACCAAAACAATAATGAAGCGAAACAAATTAGACAAGTGGAACGTATCCTCGAAGATGCAATTGAAGCCCTACGGGAAGCTCTACAAAGGCTTAGAGAGATTCGAAACGATCTTGACGATTAAGACTTACTAAAACGATAAAGCGGGTCCATCTGAGCATGTTGTGATGGACCCCCTACATAACGCGTTACTGGCTCTCTCCCGATTGCATGATGCCATGTTTTCGCTTGATACGTCGCGCCTGTTGGTTAATCAAAAGATAATGCCCGAATAACTAAATAACAAACGAATGTTAAAACATCTCGATTCACCTTAGACAGTGAAACGAGGTGTTTTTTGTGATAAATTCCCTGAAAGTGGAACTGAAAAATTCTAAGATTGACTTTAGAGACAGACTCGGTTCAGAAGGAAATAACAAATGTGGCACGCCCACCAAGCAGGGAGCGAGTATCTGGGGCCTAAACTCGCAAATGTGGTGATTAAACGCCGCAGAGTCCCTGTTTGCTAGGCGCTGCTACTTTCTCTTTGTCTTTTTCTCTTCGTCTTTCACAAAGGGACGCAAGCAATGTAGTTTGTTCCCTTGCACATTAGCCCATACACAACGATGGCAGTGATTTTCTCGTGCTGCTCGTTTCCTATTTGCGTATCTATTCATGCCATCACTTGCACATACAAATTTGTTGCAATGACGAACGCCCAAGCAGATTGGTCATGGCCGTTATTGCAACGAACAATACAAAAACAATGTAAAAAGCGTTCACTACGCTCTCACACGTTCCCCGTACCCTTCGCCGCAACTTCAAGGCATGCGTTGTGTTATTTCACATCATGTGCGCTAGGACTCCTGCTGCTCTGCTTGGTAAACCAACAGCTTTCATCGCCCATTCGACATGTACCGGTACGCCATTGATAAGGGATAGACGGTATCTCCCAAGAGCCGATGCTGCTTGCTCTTGACTCAAGATTACCGAATCAAACATTTCCAATCGTCCTTCCTTTTATCCCTGATTTTGTCGGGGTTTTATCCATCTTTTTGTCGGGATTTTGCTCTGTAATAAAGAAAAAACCACTAAAAAGTGGTTTTCGAATTCAGCTATCGATCCCGTTAGTTGAATGGATACTTAACCCACTCTGTAACACTAAGTTCCAGTATGCCCCCCAACCTTACTCGAAATTTTCACTATATCATTATGATCACGTCCAGAAACTGCCCAAATTTCTTCTTGCTTTAAAAAATAGAGGGTCAACAAACCATTGCACTTAACACATATTGCAGGACGGTTCTGGTACTCGGTTATTTCGAAAGAGGGAGATTCTTCACCAGTTATGATATGGGCTATCTTAGGGACATAAGGCAAAGAAAGCCAGCAAGTGATAAAATCGCCCATATTATCTATAACCCAGCGCCAGCCGTATGAATTTTCCAAGATAGTACGATTTTCTTCATCAAAACCGCAGTGAACACCTTCTAAATTCGGGCTATGGACAAGATGACGGTTAAGTCTAACCACGTTAATCTGAAATCCTTCAACAGCTGCTGAAACAATATTTTCTTTTTCTATTGAAGCAAAGCCACGAAGACCATGAAACGCAAGTAAATCAGCGAGAGTAGCTATACCCCACTTTTTCCTCTCTTCATCTGTTGTAACTGGATCAACACATGGTAAACGATAGGTTCCACCAAAAGGAATCAACTGATTACCATATTTTGCTGGCCTACCTTGCCAGACAAGCCATCTATCCAGAGCTACAGCAGCGAGCCATCTTGCTTCGAAATAACCGAGCTCACTTGCTTTCTTAGCTAATTCATGCGCTTGAAACCAATCATTTAATGAGTCACCGTGCTGGAAGATTAACGCAGCGTGAAAAAAATCAATTCCTTCGGTCACCCCTCCTTCGGAAAGAATTCCTCTTACCCGATTCCTCCTTAACACATCTCTTTCTACACGATTAACTGGGGTATTCTTTAAATCTCTTTGATCTTCTTCGAGCAAACGTTTCAACTCGATATTCATCAGAAAACTTCTCCTTATTTATTTAAACTAATGACCCCATTAGCGTAATCTTACCTTACTGCTTTAACCCGAGTTATTAACTAACAAACACTTGTGTCTTTCTTCCAATTTCGATTCGCTCAGTAAATTTGCCTCCAGTGTATTCCTCAATTGTTTTTTTCCAAAAATGTTGTGCGGGCTCGTTACTATCAATTTGGTATACTTCCCATGGTCCCTTATGCATATTAAATATATCTTTAGCAACTTGTTTACCTAACCCTGTTCTCCGGAATCTTTTCATAATAAAAAACTCAGCAATCGAAAAGTATGAGTCATCTTCATCTCTATTTATCAATTTGACCAAGACGAAACCAGCAATTTTCTGATTTAGCGATATTAAATAGGGAACCTAGAGCAATCTGTCCAGTATTCGTTTAACGGATATTCACCAAATTTCCCGTTATCTTCAATCTGCAAATCCATAAACTCAGAGAAATCGTAAATATAGAATTGCAAAAGGTTGCTGAGTGTTTCCTTTTCATCCAAGGTCGCTCTCTTAATTTCATAGTTCTTCAATAAAATACCCCTTTTAAATAGTTTCCCCAAAATGTTCGATATTCGGTAAAATATTCAATTCCCCTTTTTTTGGTTCATTGTTCTAAACTGCCTGTAAGCGGAACGAACGTTATTAAAATAGAAAGCACTCAGATCATCCCGAGTGCCGTAGCAATTTGCATAATTGCCTCTTTCTTTTTTGTGTAGAATTGGTCCTTTGTCAGACCTAAGTCTCTTCAATGATCTGACGCTCTACTTCATCCAACGAGTACTGCAATGCCCTTTCAATCTGTCTTGCTTTCAACTCATTCGTGGACTCAGACTTTTTAAGCTGTGGAAACAGTTGATCAATGCCCTTTTCCTGTCGCTCCTGTTTATTTTGGACAGCAACACGGAGGGCTTTATATTCTTTTAATGCTTTAACAACAGCCTTTCTGACTTCTTTTTCATCTACTGGTTCCAGAAATGACAGTTGTACCTGTGCGCTCATCTTTCCAATTCCCCCTCGCGGTAAGCCCATGATATAATTAGTTTAGACGAACATATATACGGGCTCCCATTTGGGAGGTTCTTTTTTTGTTCTTTTGTTTGACTCCCGAAATAATGATGTTTAATCAATTTTTTTCTTGTTTCCGGTGAGCGCTAAAAACTTCACGAATCCATTTTTCAAACGTTTTTTTACCTTCCTCTACATCATGGATATTAAAGAGAAAAGCACCAAAATGGTCATCATCATACGTGGGATTATCTTTAAATATTGATTGGAACTCCGATTCACTTAACTCATCGAAAAAAACATCCCACGATAGATCCCTTCTCTGTAAGAGAGTTGCCTCTACCCATTTTTTGCTATCATTTCATACGCTTGAATATGAACGTGCTTTTCGGTGTACTGATTGTGATAGAAATATGAATGTCCTTGCATATTTCTTATCCCCTTTCCACAATTCTAAAATGTTTTGCACTCGCATTCTTTCTACACTTTGATCTGCAATATTTTTCGATCATCGCTTTCGTCTGGATATCCGAGTGCAGCATTTACAAACCTACATCCATACGCTTCGTAATCATAGCGTTGATGAGTGTGCCCAAAGCACCAAATCTTGCCTTCAAGCTTCGAAAAATAAGGGCTTCCGTCAAAGAAATAGAATGAATTAACCAAGTCACGGTCTACCTTACTCCAATCGCCACCAACATGTGTGATGATTACATTTGAGGACTCAATGATAGCATCAAGTTTCTTCTTCTCTTCATCTGCAAATGTAAATGACTTGTCCAACAAACCCTTGATCAGTCTGGAGTCATTCATAATATCCCACCATTTGGAATACAGGGCCTCTTCTAAATATCCAAGCACTTTCATCCCATAAGAGAAGTCATACCACATGCCAACTCCACCATAGGTAATGCCATCGATCTCTACCATGTCGCCATCAAGATAGTGCACGTTGGTAAGCAAGCTGCAAGTTTCTTTCATCTCGATAACTCGATTAAGAGATTTTCCTCGGTATTGCTTTTCTTGATTTGCACTAACCAAATAATAATCATGGTTTCCTGGAACTATCAGAATGTGCTCATATATCTGTTTCAACTCTTCAATCAGTATTTTGTTTTGCCAATTATAATGGCCCAGATCACCAGCAATGACAAGCGTTTTATGGTGAACATCAGGTAAGATTCCTTTAATAAAATTCTTAATTTGAGGCACCATTTTGTGTAGAGGATTTTCAACTTTCACCCAAAAATCAAGATGTACGTCTGATATAAGATCAAATCCTGTGTTCAAGCCGCTCACCTGCTTTTCACTCGAAATATTAAGTTGAATCATTTGTTTCTTGTAAAAAATATGACTAATCACATTTTTTTGTTTATCATCTAAATCAAAAACTCGGAGTGATTTTTTGAATGTTTGATGCTTTCATGACATTTATGGGTGATAGTGTTATAAAATGGGTTATATTTCTCGTTGTATTTGTTGGAGGAGGAATTTCAACCATAGTCTTAACCACTTTAGTGATCAGGTATTTTATCACTTATAATAGAACCCCTCTCGAGACTGTTCCTGCTAAACTAATTGGAAAACGTACATACATCTCAGGTGGCGGGAATAATACAAGTATATCAACAAACTATTACATGACTTTTCAACTAAGTGACGGAACAAGAACGGAATTCGAAGTAGGCTCTCGTGACTATGCCTTGTATGTCGAAGGAGATGCAGGTATGTTGACATATCACCCCTTAGGTGGATATAGGAGTTTTACCTGACGACCTTTGTAAAACAGGGTCGTCTTTTTACATTTTCTCTTGTGTTAAAATAGCCGGCAGTAGCTCTGGGTTCAAATTATTCAGTCTGAGCTTTAATTATTGAATTCCCCCATTTTTTTAACTCATGTAAATTAGTCCAAGCATTATCTCTTTTTCTTCATATGTTGATCCTACGAAACTTAAATAAGCGTAGAAGGTGAAAACATGAAAAAGAAAAAAAGATCATCATCCAAGATTGTGAAAAAAAGAGGTGTAAAACGGATAAAAATCATCACTCTAAGTCGCAAAAATGTACGTATAACAGAAAGTCTCGGAAATGGCTTTTGGCGCCACAGGTTTCAGCCCATCGAAATTAGACCATATTCATATGAATATATTAACTTGATACCAGCACCAGAAGGTACTAGGAGGGTTATCAGCGCTGGATGGATCATTGAACAACTTGAACCTGTATATGTGCTTGCAAATTACCCACTTGGACTAGATAGATGGTTTATGCAGATCTATAACCCCACTGGCGCTTTTAGAAGAGTATTAACTTGGGTAATAACTAAATCGCCATAAAAGGAAAGATGATGGACCCGCAGTTGTACAATTGCTTCGGTCGCGTCAGAAGTCTCGATATATCGAGCAAACATTTCGACTCCTGTCTCCTTGCAGGAGTTTTATCTTTTCGCTTGCAAATTGACTGGGAAAATATGTCTGCTACGCTTCATTCCAACTTTCCTCTTCTCACAAGTAATGTTTTGTTAAGCTAATGATTTTTCACTGACGTTTTTGTAAAATAATCCCAACACCATCAGCGAAGAGGAATGATTATGTGATTACATCCGCCGAAGAATTTGTAAGACTTAGAACAAGTGAGAATCCTGATGAATATCTTCGTGCAGCTTGGGAGGAAGCCCCATTGGATGTTTGGCATGAGGTAATTCAACATTATCCAGACATGTCTTTTTGGGTTGCTCAAAACAAAACAGTTCCTATTGAGATCCTCAAGCTCCTTGCAAAACATCCAGAGTGGAGAGTTCGAAGCATGGTCGCTTCAAAAAATAAGCTCCCTGAAGAATTGCAAGTAAAACTTGCTCATGATCCTGACTTTTCCGTTAGAAGGAGCATTGCCGCTAATAAAAAGGCAACTCTCAAGGCCCTTCAAATTCTTGTTGATGAACAAGATGATGACCTTAGAAAACTTGTTCTTGCAAGAATTGCTGAAGGTCGACACAAATAACTTAATTTGAAATGTAGCTACCTAGAAGGAACACCTAGTCTTTTATCCGTAACGACGCTTAAATATCCAAAAAACCATTGCCGGTTTATTCCCATCCGCAGAAACATTATCTTACATACTACTTGTATCCCGTTCCCCTCCCCAATTCCAGAGTCCTTGCTGCCCTTTTGCTGGCACCGGATCGATTCGTTTTACGTTCGTCTTTCCCAGGCGTACCGACCTGGTTCAAACCATCCGAAGAGCCTTTCATGTCCGTCGATCCTTATCGACTTGTGTCCGGTTTCACCGCCATACGCAATGATTCCGTCATCCGATAAAGAAATTGGGAGACAATCATTAAGACTACATGTTGCCACAATCGCCCCGGTTGGCAAATTGTCTGCTGTATACCCGTGCAAATCCAAAACACTTCGGAAAGGCTCTTGTAGGCAAATCTCCTTGTCCACTTTCTTAGCGGCATGAATCCCAATGGGTCCGCGGTACCTAGTTGGCCAGCCTCTAGTTTCGAATCGTTTTTCCCCGAGGGCGATCAGTGTCGCCCATGGCTGGTGAATGGTTATGGCTTTCACTTGGTTCCCTCCATTCAAGCTGCTTCTATAAGCCTGCTTCGCAGTTTCTTTATGTCATCAATAAGCGCTGCCTTGTCTTCGGGAAAAAACAGCATCATATCCAGCTTGATATCTATCAAATCTTTGATTTCCTTCACCGACATATCCTGTTCCAAGAATTGCTCGGTTGGAGAACCTAAGCCACTAAATTGGAATCTTGATGAACAATTGAAGAGAGTTCTGGATGTTAAAAATATTGGCAACCAATAATTATTTCCCTACACAATTTGTAAAGCAACTTCCTAATGTCCTCCATATGGGATACAATTGGTATTTGTTGGATTTCCTAAGGAGGATTTGTAATGTATGAACCATTGATTTTTAAAATGCTGTTACTTCTTGTCTTATCTCTTGGAATACTACTGATTGCAATATTTCCATTGATCGGAAAAGTACATAAAGGGTTTGCTACGGTAAGTTTAGTTGGTGGATTATCAGTAATTTTGCTCCTGCTATTCATCATTTTCGGACACCCTGTCCTTAGAGAGGCGATTTTTACATACGGTTTATCTTTCTGAGCAGTTTGTAAATGAACAAGTGAAACAATTTTGTTTCGTTGGCGTATTCCTCTAAGAGGTGATTACATTGCCATTATTCGCTATTATTTGGTTCCTATCAGTTGCTGCATGTATCTATATGGGCTTTATGGATGATTCCCCTAGTCATGCTGATAAGTGGATTGGATTGTTTGCGATCGCGACAACAAAAATGATGTGGTCGGATCTTAAAAGATGGCTTGCGTTAAGAAGTAATCGCATAACAGATTTGCCGAAAGGTCCTAATTAACATATTTACCGTTGTGTTAACTTCAAATTGTCGTAAAATGGTAGTTATCATTTGTTGCTATAACGACTGATTAGCACTCGGTCATGATTTAGATGTTGATTGAAGTGACAAGTCACTTTACTGATGATATTATCCTTCATGGAAAGAAACACAAACTGCATGAATTGAAGAATATGTTCCGCTTTTGCGTAGAGCAGAGTGAACAAACAAGTGATTTCCCTCATGTGTTTTGTAAGCTCTTTGACTTCGAACTCCTCCCATACTCACCTGACATTAAAGTTGATGTAGTTTTCGACACAGATACTCATCGAATTTATCGGCCCTTTTATTATGATATTATCCCCTTTGAGTAGACAGTGTAAAAAGCCCGCTCACCTAACGGTGGGTGGTACACTCTACTTGGAGGGGATTTTCTCATGGCTAAAAAAGGTCAAACATTCAAGCGTTATTCCGAGGAGTTTAAGCTGAGGGCAGTAAACATGTATCAACAGGGAGAGATGGGTTCTAAAGCAATAGCTAAGGAATTAGGGATACCTAGTAAAACACAAGTTCTACAATGGGTCCGAAAGAAGAATAAAGGCGAAGGTTTTGTGGATCAAAGAGGAAAGAATGGTTCTAGTGACACCCCATTTGTTGGTCGTCCAAGAACCAAGTTTGCTACTGTGGAAGAAGAAAGGGACTATCTAAAGGCGCAGGTAGAATACCTAAAAAAGCGCAATCCCAATCTGCATCTGGGGGGAAGGTATGGAAAATAACTCGCTTTACGATCATAGACGAGCTGCGTAAAAAATATCCACTAACGTGGTTGGTAGAAATTGCGCAAGTGTCACGGTCGGGTTTTTACAAATGGCTTAGCACCAAAGGAAAGCCGTCAGCAAGAAATGAGTTAGATCAGATTCTGAAAAAGCATATGATGGCGATTCATTTGGAGCATCCATACTATGGTTATCCACGAATGCAGGTAGCATTAAAGAAGAAGGGATTGAATGCGAATCATAAGCGAATATACCGCCTGATGAAAGAATTAAACCTCCAATCCATCATCAGGAGGAAGCGCCGCTATTTTGGTAAAGCACCTTCGATTGTATATCCCAACTTACTTAACCGTAAGTTTAGAGCGGACAAGCCCAATGAGGTATTTGTAACAGATATTACGTATGTTGCACTTCATAACCGTTACTATTACCTTTCGGTCATTCAGGACCTTTTTAACAACGAAGTTGTTGCCTGGAAAGTTTCCAAGCGAAATGATTTACAACTTGTGTTAGACACTGTGGGGCAGCTAAACGAAGAAAGAGACGTGCTGAAAGCAACCCTACATTCAGATCAGGGCTTCCAATACACGTCTCGACAGTACAATAAGCGAATAAAGGAACTTGGCATAAGTGGCAGCCACTCTCGCAAAGGAAACTGCCTTGATAACGCCTGCATCGAATCCTTTTTCTCGCACCTCAAAACTGAGACATTGTACTTTACTGAGTGTAAGACAGAAGAAGATCTCTTTCAAGCCATTGAAAAATACATTTGGTTTTATAACCATGAACGGTTCCAGAAAAAATTAAACCAGTGTGCCCCGGTTGAATACCGAAACACACTGGCTGCTTAGGCTTTTTTTATTGTGTCTACTTGACAGGGGTAAGACCAATTAAAGGGCTTTTTTCAATAACTATTTTGTTAAATAACGGATAGTATTACTGGAGAACCTATCCCCTAAAACTGAGGTGGGACTATTCATGAAAAAAATAATTATCTTCGTACTAACAACCCTGCTTTTTTCGCAACCTGTCCATGCTACTGAAAGTAAAACTGAATGCTACTTAATGAAACGTGCTTTTATAGAAGCAATGTTAGATAAGATAGGGAACGCAGTACGTATAAATGGTACGAATCGTTTGTGGTATAGAGGCGTGGAAGAAATTCTAGATGTAAGTAGACCAGACCCAAGAAAACTCACCCACTTTAACGTGACCATCCGAGTTAAAACATTTGCCGGACCACACAACCCACCTTATGCACTTGAAACGATGACGATCAAGCTGCCCGAGGGAGAAGTAATTAACTACAATATCAAGTGGCTTAAACCATGAGTATTCTCATCAATTGACAAACTACACATTTTGTATCCATCCGTTATATCCCCGGCAGCGAAAAGATTGTCTGCTGTCCATGTTCGGCAGCTACCGGGTTAATCCACAGAACTTCGGTTCTTGATCTGCCCGCCTCTGCCTGTACTTTGCGTTCGTCACGCTGCCACTTCCGCAGTCGGTCGTTGTACATAGGGTGGTCGTAACCGGATAGCAGAACGGAACCAGGATGCGCCAGCAACGTTTCCAAAAGCTCTTCATGCTCTACGTCCTTCATTTCGTTCTTATACATTCGTTTACTACGAGTAGAGAGAATGTACGGTGGATCAGCGTAGATCAACACTTCTGGTCGTTTTTGTATCGCTCCATCAGCTTTACCGCAGGCTGGCATTCAATCTGCACACCCCTCAGCCTGTCTGTAACTGTCATGATCTTATCCGGAAGTAGTTGCCAGTCCTTTGCTGGGTGGGGAGCGTTGAGGTCGATGATATGCCGCCATCCGGTGCGGTCGCTGGTCTTTCCGCCGCGTGCCATCCAACAACGGACGAGGAAACGTCTTGCTCGCTCCAAATCGTCTCCTTCTGACTCATAGCCCCGGTAGTATTCGGCGCGGGCATATGGTGTCCAACTGATTGCTCTGGCCAGAGCTTCCGGATTATCGCGGATGACCGAAAACAAATTTGAAACTTCCCCGTCCAGGTCATTCACAGTTTCAAGTATCGATCGCTCCTTGTTGAACAAAACTGCACCGCTACCGAAAAAGGGTGCCAGATAAGTTGTATGTTCCGGCATGTGACTGATAATCCAGTCAGCCATGCTCCACTTGCTCCTGGGGTAGTGCAAAATTCGCGGTATTTTACTCACCTGTCGCGCCTCCTTCCGCTTCGTTTATCTCCGTGAGCATTGTGCTAATATAAATATCATGTCGTAATTTTTCATGAGGGGTAATCATGAAGAAATTTAGAGTACATACCAACGGCATTAAGATAATGGTTCACCAATTTAGTGATTCAGGTACACCAGTAATCTTTCTCCACTTTATTCGCGGCAATGCTGTTGTTTGGAATGGGGTAATACCCTATTTTGTGGATCATTACACTGCAATTGCCATCGATTTGCGTGGTCACGGAGAATCTGATCAACCTGAAACTGATTACGAAATTTCAACCCTTGCGATTGACTTAATAGGCGTTCTAGATTCTCTTAATTTTGATGCCGTCCATATTGTAGGAAGTTCCCTCGGTTGTTACGTTGGTACATACTTAGCATCAAAATTTCCTTCCCGAGTTTTATCCATCGTTAATTCTGATGGAGCAATGCAAAATCATTCAGGGCCAAACGGTAAATTTGCTGACAAAAAGGAAGCCTTTCTTGAGAAACTCCGGGAACCAGATTTAGTTTTCTCTTCGATCGAAGACTACGTTAATTACGAGAAAGCACGCAGAACCGACTGGAATCATGTTCTTGAGAAGGCAGTCACCGATGGTTGGGCAATCTCGATGCGTAAACAAAAAGCTGGGCACTTTTCCCTCTACACCACTAATCAAACATTTATTCAAATCATGGGATCTTTGTACGATCTTAAACTTGAGAGCTTATATAAAAACCTCTCATGTCCAATACTTTTTCTCCCTGCAGCCATTCACCGGAACTTTGATAAAAAAAACCAATTCATACATGAAGTATTGAAGTATGCACACCCCCTAAGCAAATGTGTAAGCATACCTGAGACAAAGCATATTATGTTGTTTGACCACTATAAAGAAGTAAGTCAAGAAATCTTATCGTTTTTCAAAAATCTAGATAAACAGTCAGGCTTAACATAATTGAGCTTGTGTAACCTATAAACTGAAGTCTTCACCGCCTTGTCGATCAGATCTTGTGTAATCCCGATGTATTTCAGTGTGATTGCCGGATGTGAGTGATTGAAGATCATCTGTAGTGTCGCAATGTCCTTTGTTCGTTGGTAAAAGTAGTTTACTTAATGTGACCCCATCGTTTCCGAAAATCCGGTTTATATGGGAAAAATGAGATGGATGTATAGGCAAGGCGGGGGTAAGAAAACAAACCAAGAAATCATGATAGATGGTGATCATGAAGCACTTGTTTCCGAGGAAGATTTCGAGGCTGTTTCTATTCTTACTAAAAAGCGCTTAATATACCGCGAGAAGACCAATGTCTGCTTTCCGTTTACCGGGATTTTAAAAAGTGTCCGCTGCGGCAGTCCCCTCCAAGGCGGAGAAAAAAAAGCAAAAGCTTAGAAATTACCGATTTTACAGATGCAGCGGCCGATTTGCACAGGGAATATGCGATATCCCCGTAATAGCAGAAGACACGATTGAAAAGCTTATGCTTGAACAAATGGATTTCATTATAGACGAATCATGGTAAAAAGAAATTGAAGTAGTCAATGATAATCATGTTACCTTTACTGTCCCTGATTACGTTCAATTAGAGCGTGAATTAAGTGAAATACAAAAGCGGAAAAAGAAATGGCAGATGGCCTTTGCTAATGATGTAATTAGCCTAGATGACCTCAAACTCCGCATGCATGAAGAAAATGAACATGAAGAGACTATCAGGGCACAACTCATGTCAGAATCATCTATGGAAAAAGCGATACATAAGCTTTCAAAACAAGATGTCATGACATTTGCACAGAGCATAAAGGAAAACTGGCCACATCTTGAGCTTGACCACAAGAAAGGATTCTAAGAGGCGGGTTGTTTTCTGCAATAATCCCTCTGTCCATACTATGCACGCCCGTGCGCTAGCTGCTTGGCGTCGTACAGATAATTGTTAAGCCATACCTGGCATTCAGCTTTTAAATGTTCCACATTATAAATGCATTCTTCCTGTCGGCCACGGACAGTCACAAGGACACGATATAAAAAGCCATCGGTTGTTTTCTGCACATGAATTTTTCCACCGAGCTGCCCAAACTGGCTCCGATATTCTTGGTGTTTTCGCTCTGCCCACATCGATACGGTATCGAGCATGGGGCGGTATGACATTTTGAGCTGATCCTGATTAAGGCTTTCTGCATCAAGCGCGATTGCCTTAAAAAGCATGACGTATAGGATCGTTTCGTGTAGTATCTCTCGCCATTGGTCAGGTTGAATCATGGTCAACTACACCCGCTCTACCTGCAGCATTTTTTCCAAGGGCACCCACCATACACTATCGACTCGAACAAGCTTGATCTTGTTCTCGATTCGGTCGATATCCTTGACCACTCCCCATTCTCGACGGATACAGTCCTCAAGCCAGCTGACATTGATCGCAAAGTCTTTTCGAACAAAGTCGTAAATAATGACATTCATTTCAGCCAAGACGTCTGAATCAACCGGTGGTAACGGGGTCATGACTTCCTCGTAGTGATGTTCATACAATAAGGGAACAGATTGAAGTTGGCTATCAATACCGGTGTTTATTCTTTCCATCGCACAACCACCCCAAACAGGAACATTTGTTTGTATTATATACGAACAGATTGCGAACATGCAAACAAAAAAACCCCACAATACTGGGGCTTTGAGCTAAGAGGAATTATTCGCCTTAAATGATCTAATTAAAATGGAGGGTCTATATCTTTTTCTGTTTTGTTACCTTTAATGTTAACGATACGATCCAAAATAGAAGGAACATTCAGGTTTGCAAGTTTTGCGTTTTCCACGATCCCGCGCAATTCAGTCCACACTAATACAACTAGAATAAATGCTGGGAACGTGCCGTTAGGCAACCCATTTATGGACACAAATCCTCCTAGTGTATTCCCTATCGCAAGAAGTGTATAAGACCAAAGGAACATCCCGATATTTCTTTGAAGTCGAATATAATCATCTTGCTTTCTAAATTTATTTGCAACCATTCTCATTATAAAATTAATAATCGTTAATACAATAAATGCCCAAGTAACACTGGTTAAAGGACCAATGAGGACTGAGAGTATAGTGCCTATAAGTGTAAAAAAGGCTTTTGCGTTGCTGTACTCCACGAGATTACTCCATGCATGTTTCAACTCATCGAGTGGAACAATTGATACTCCAGCAACCCTTTTTGTCATAGTACTATCACCTTCACAACTAGGTTGTGACATTATATGTGATAAGTGATCAGATTCAGTACCTAGATTTTCGAGCTCATTTCGAGATAATTCCGTATACTTTAGAGCAACTTCAATAACTCCTATGTAAGCATTATCAAATGTCTCAGTAATGTCGCCTTTTTGTTTTGCTTTTAACACAGACCAATAAAGATCTCGTGTCGACTTCATAATGGTTTCGATATTTGCTTGAATTTCATTCGTTTCTTCTGACTTATGAACTAGACCTTCAATATAATTCTCAAGATCAAACCCTTTGTTTTCTAACATAATTAAGTCCTCTTCAACTGATTTCTAGTCTTTGGCCATGCCATAAAGAAGTCCAAATTAGTTTTTGTTGCAATATCTCTGTATTCGTCTATGATATCTGAAAGTTTCTCTTCATCGGTAATTTGTACATTTTTTTCAACGGAAACAATAGATAGGTTTTTATTATCTGAAAAACGCGCGATAAATAGTACATTGGTGTCATTTATAATGTATTCGGTTTTAATTTCAGTTGACACAGGTGTTTTCAAATAGTCTATATAACTTTCTTCAAATAATTCGGGCAACGGATCTTTTACATTGAGCGTGTTAATTATCTCTAATTTGTTTAAAATTAACTTACATTCATCAGTAAATAGGTTCATAGCCTTTAATAAGTTTACTAAGTTAGTATTAATACTTCCATACACTAAATAAATCACGACAGTGTTTTTAGTAAATGTCGCAGAGACAAATGGGAATCCTTTTTCAAATTGGATACCGTCCCTAAGTAATTTTACTTCTTCAAAGTCAAAATCGCTTTTTATTTTTTCGGCTTCTGATTCTGTAATTGAATCTAAATGCGGAGCAGATATTTGAAAATTCAATCCCAATAACACTGATGATCCAATCATTTCCATACTAATACTCTCCTAGCCTGTAATTATCTTCTAGTTTTTAATTTATTATTGCATTCAATTGATTTCTTGTCCACTTTCGAATATAGATCATTTGGACTACTTGTCCTTGTTTTTATATTTACATAGCATAGACCGTTCATGATTGTTTCTAACAATTTTTATTGAAATACAAAAGCCCTCCCCGGATTGCTCCGAAGGAAGTATATTGAATCAACACTAGAACTGGGTCTTTTGGTCATTATTTAATACACCTGATATGAATATAAAAAAAGAGTGAAGTAACCCTAAGGGCAACCTCACTCTTTTGGATTGTTATTCAATTTCTCGAAAGTAGTCGTAAATTCCAGCTACAATCGCATATGCTGCACGCTCAACTTGATCAGGATCATCATACCAATCTTGATTAATCTTACCAATTTCAAGGAGTGCTTTTGCTTCAGCTACTGTCGTATCTCTCAATACTGCTAAGTCGTCCGACCAAGCTATTGCTTGTGTCTGGAAGGTCGTATACTTTGTTGCAATATTCTCAGCCAAAATCTTGGATGCTTTTCCACCCTCTTGATAGGCTGCACCAACACGATTAAAACGATTGTCAGTATTCACATGAATACTGAGCAAAATATCAAGATCGTCATTGGCGTAATACTTATTGATTTTTTTACTCGCTCATTGACATCCTTAGCGTCGGTCGAACCACCAAAATCCTTATCAGTAATACGCGTCATATAAACTTTTGCACCTTCTGTTTCAAGCATGGTTCTAAGAACTTTACTAAACATCAGAGTAACATCTTTTTCTTGCCGACCCTTATATACTTTGCCTGGATGATCGCCGCCATGTCCTGGGTCAAGAGCAATCCTTTTACCTGTCAAATCCATTGTGATTCCACCTTTTAAATTTGGGTAAGGTATTCTGGCCAGAATCTCCTTTCAATATATAAAGTGAAAAACCTGATTGAAAATACAACCTTAGGAAAAGAAAATATAAAAAAACATCCCATTTCACAAAATTGTGATTTAGGATGTACATTTAATAAGAGTATGAATATCAAAAACTAGTATTAGCAAATAAAAGAATTACGTTTATAGTTTTTGGTTAATTTGATTATAATACTCAGTAATTTTCTTTTGAAATGCTTCTACCTTACTGAAGTCTTTTATGTTCAATTCAGCTGATCCGCCTTCTTCATCATTAACATAATAGGTTTGATATATAATATCAATAAATTCTTTCATCATTCTATTTATTTCAACTAACTCTTTAGTTTGATCCTTACTAAGTTCCATGGATTTCTGGCTCTTTTCAAGGTGGGCAAAGATATCTTGGAATCTGCTTGTAATTGTTTGTAGATATTCGTTCCCCACAATACTATCAGCAACTATTGAATATGCCTTTACTTCTACAAGTTTATCTTCAATATTACTTACACTTTCCCTATTAAATGTTTCCTCGTGAAACTTACTTTCAATGTCTTGGTAAGTAGTCACAAGGAGAAACAAATTATGTCCTGCTAGAGATTTTACCCTTAACTCTATCCCCTCCTTTTGTATCTGAGTAATAAATGCGTACCCAGCCAAGAATAAAATAATTACTCCTATCGCAATTTTTTTTATCATTGGACACTCCTTATAGTTTTTATACAGTGTGTGTACATTTTCTGCATTATACCAAAATTTGTATAAAAATTGAAAGGACTTTAGCCCTCTCCTTCCCATAGCCAAATTTTCGTATTTTATATAATCATAAGGGGTTCAGCATTATCAATAAATCAGTTACTTTTCTTCGGAAGTTTATACGATTTGACAGCTTTAATCATTCGAAATATTATCTCTTGATGTATGTCTTCACGTACACCTATATCCGTAAATTTTAACGACTTCCGAATCTTTGGCTCAAATCTTTCTATGATCTCTACCATTGCACTCTCATCATTATTTTGTGCTCGCTTTACCAGTGTTAACAGGCTCATGTATTCCGCCTCCCTCTAGCTGTTTTCTGATCTTCAGTAACGCTCGTTTCTTTGTTTTAGAAACGGCTTGTTGGCTAATGCCTGACAGACTCGCAGCCTCTGCCTCTTTGAGATTCCTCAAATATAGAAGTTTAAGTATCTCCTGTTCCTTTTCAGTGAGGGTTTGAACAGCATCCAAAACTCGTTTGTCAGCTAATACATCTTCCCACTCAGATGTGTCCTCCCGTTCACTTTTGTTAGTGTCGCTAACAAGGTTGTCTACAACCATTTCAATCTCGTCTGTAGGCTGGCATACCTTGCCTATCTTTTGATTTCGAACAGCCAACTCGATAGCTGTAAAACGAATGAGTGACGAAATAAATTTGGTCAATTGGACCTCAGCGTAAAACTCCTGAAGTCTACTATCCAATTCATCACTCCTCTGAGTGTCGCCCGGTGAAGTAAGCACTCGTTGGTATAGTAGTTGATTGTCTGCTTGAGCTAGAAATGCATCCAGCAACTTCTGATTAGCTTCGTCTGTAAGTTTAATCACGAAATGCCTCCTTTCAAAAAGAGATCGTACGTTCGCGTTTCTGATAAAAAAAATAGATGTGCCATAATCACACTGACACGTCCCGAACCACTCTATCCATTTTACTAAACTATCCAGTTTGTTTGCTTAATAATCCTGTAGTGTAAACTTTTGTAAGTATATGTAATTTCAGATACTCATGCCTTACACTCGAAAAAATTAATCCAAAAAAATAACCCCCCACCCTATTAAGGGCGAGGGGATGACAACAGATGATCAAAGATACTAACGATTTGGAGTTGCAAGTCTTCGCTTAATCCAATGGCAGCTCCTATAATGCCAAGGACGCCAGTCAGAATAAACAGCATGCTTTTTTTGTTGTTTTTCAGCCAGTCTATCATTCTGTAACACAACCTCTCAGTTTCACGGTTTGGGTTTTCCCATCCCACTCAGCTTGAAGACAAAGCGCGGCAGCCATCTCACGAGCAGGAGCATATGCCGATCCCTCTATAATCTTCTCGTTTAAATCTTTGCCGTTTACACGCACATCTTGGGTAGCCGCGATCCACTCCACTTTTCCACCAGTAGCATTGGCTACCGCTCTTACAGGAAGCATGAACACACCACCCTGTAGGAAACCAGTGACTGATAACAGTGAACCATTCAGGCTAATAGCAACCGGTACTTGCTGTGGTTTGTCCGGTTTGTCCACAGGCTTCTGTAAATACTGTGAATAATCCGACCGAAACTTACCCATCGGGAATGCAGGGCAGTTTTTCCACGCATAGCCGGGGTACTCCTGGTGACCAAGCACCTGCTTCATAGTTGGAATCTGTACCTGCAGGTGCTGTATCAGGCGATTCGCCGCATCGAGCTGTGCAGCGGTTGGTTGTTGTGTCCGGAAGTCTCCGACAATGCAAATGCCTAGCGCATGACGGTTGCTATTGTCTACGTGGTAGGAAATTGTTTCTGGATCGTTACACCAGTAAATCACCCCATCCTTTTGGATCACAAAATGATAGGCAATGCCCGGCCAGCCGTTCGTGGTGACATGATAACCTGCGAATGCCTCCGGTGTTCCGCTTTTTGTAGCTGAATGATGCATGGCTGCCGATCGGATATCTGATGGCTTACGCCGTCCATACCTTAATGTTTTGTGGCGTGGTAAAGAGGTGCGAACGTCCATAACGCGCGCGTCTGGTATTGTCATATTCATTTTTATTTTTGCTCCTTTCTTGCGGCTCTCTCAGCCTTTGCTTTGATTTCTGATCCGACCAAGTTAACAATCGATTTCGGAACAGGCCAACCAGCTCGGTGAGCATTTGCTGTGAGGCTGTTCCATGTGTGATAGAGTAGACCGAATGTAACTCCATAAAACAGAAAACCGGGTGTACCCATCACCCGATCTAGCGTGTTAGCAACGGCTGGCAATGCTAAAAGAAACAGCGAACGCGGGATTCGGGATAGGCCGTATTCTGACGTGTAGGACTTATCCTTTTTCGCTGCGGATATGCCCGTGACCCAATCAAGTGTGATCATGAAAAATAGCACAAACAAGATATCCATCCTGCCAGTTCCATAGAGGTATTGAAATATCGGAGTAAGAAACACTCCCGTAGTTACTGCCATTCCGTTTGCCGGGGTCACTACGTTATCTAAACTCTGTAAAAACTTCATCAACTCATCTTCCTCCTCACCCCCTCGGGGCAATAAAAATAGCCCCGAGGGGTTCGAGGCAGGTTCACAGTCTTGATGATAAAAAACTCCCCCGGGTTATCCCGAGGGCAGTTGATGGTTAAACGCTATAAGGTAACAGAAGTGACATTCGATTCCCCAGCTCTACTACCACCTGTAACAATCAGTTTAAAATGGTATGTCGTACCTTGTGATAAACCAAAAACCATCGCAATTGTTGAGTTTTTTTCTAAATATAAATTTGTTGGTGACCAGTTATTTCCACCGTCAATTGACTGCATCAAAACGACGCTAGTCGCACCTTCAGCTTTACTGAATCCAAGGACAACAGCTGATGGGGATGCTCCATTCACCTTCAAATCTGAAATTGGTACAACGCTATTCTCGACTTATACCCTTCTCTTTCTGAGGATTTTCGTTCGAGCCTACACCGTGCGGACGACTTTCATCGCACACGGCGTTCCATCAACGAATAAGAAGTTTTTTACAATGGGCAACTTTATCGTAAGCCAACTGTTTCTCTACGTCTGCTATCCAAAGTTAACCCAGATCATCGGAAAAAGGAGCCAGCCCAGCAGCTCCCCCATGAAAACATCTATGGAAAAAACGATACATAAGCTTTCAAAACAAGATGTCATGACATTTGCACAGAGCATAAAGGAAAACTGGCCACATCTTGAGCTTGACCACAAGAAAGTAATTATGCAAACTGTATTCTCCAGAATTGAAGTAGATACATATGGTGAAGCTGTTGGTGGTCCTGGTCGAAGAGTAGCATGCAAAATTATTTCATTTGAAACGAAAAAAGAGGCGGTTTCCCGCCTCTTTTTTCTCCCAATCAATCCCAAGCAAACCTCTGCTCTTTCCAAGGATCACCGTACATATTGTACCCGTTCTTCTCCCAAAACCCTTGTTTGTCTTTCTCCATAAACTCAATCCCACGTACCCACTTGGCGCTTTTCCAGAAGTAGAGATGCGGGATGACAAAGCGCAGCGGCCAGCCGTGCTCAGGGGTCAAATCCTCGCCGTTATGTTTCGTAGCGAACAGATTGCCGTTTTTCATGAAGTCGACAAGCGGAATGTTCACCGTCCATCCGTGCTCAGCGTGCAGCATGACGTACTTCGCTTCCGGCTTCACCTTTACCAGCTTCAGAACTTCCTCCACCGGAATGCCTTCCCATTCATTGTCCAGCTTGCTCCACCCTGTAACGCAGTGAATATCATTGGTCGTGCCGCCTTTTGGCAGAGCCATCATTTGCTCATAGGTCAATGCAACTTCCTCTTCGACGAGACCGAAAAGACGAAAGCTCCACTCGGTGGACAGGTCTGTATATTCAGGAACCTCCCCGTAGTGCAGGACAGGAAAACCTGTCGTCTGCTTCTGATTAGGGGGAATACGGTCGCGTTTGGTGTCTGTTGATGGATTGATAAACATGTTGGTTCCACTCCCCTCGCTGATCAGTGTTCTCGATTATTTTCCAACCCGCAAAAGGGCGTGATCTACCTTGATGCACATGTCCTGCACAACCTCGATGCCTTGATCTGCAACCAGTTTAGCCGCTTCTTCATTGGCAATGCCTTGTTGCATCCAGAACACTTTTGGCTTGTTCTGCATTTTCAATGCATCCTCTGCAACAGGCATCATGTCTTCGCTTCGGCGGAACACATCGACGATGTCGACTGGTTGATCGATCTCAGACAGACTGGCAAGCACTTTTTCACCCAAAACCGTTTCACCCGCGATGACAGGATTGACCGGGATGATCTTGTAGCCCACGTTCTGCATAGCTTGCGATACCATATAGCTGGTGCGGTCCGGCTTGTTGGACAGACCCACTACTGCGATCGTTTTTGCATCCTCCAGCAGTTGACGACGTGCTTCGTTGCTTGGATTTTGTGCCATGTGAAAACACTCCTCTTTTATATTGAAATGAGATATGGAACTACCTCTTATTCACTACGGCTGGAAACAAACTCAACAATCGTGCGCGTCATTGCTCCGGTACCGCCCGCTGGTTGCATGTCGCCAGCACTTGCTGTGTATGCCGTACCCGCGATGTCCAGATGTACCCAAGGTGTGTCGCCAACGAATTCTTGCAGGAAAACACCGCCGATGATGCCGTGGCCATAACGTCCACCCGAGTTTTTCAAATCGGCAAAGCGGCTCTTGTTCAGGCTGCGATACTCCTCAAAGGTAGGGAGCTGCCACAAGCGCTCGCCTGCGACATCTGCTGCATTCATTAGCTCATCCATCAGTGCTTTGTCGTTGGTCATCGCACCGGAGCAGAAATGACCGAGCGCGACCACGATACCACCTGTCAAGGTAGCGGCATCCACCAGGCAAGACACACCTTGCTCTTTTGCATAGGTGATGCAATCAGCCAGGACGAGGCGACCTTCTGCGTCTGTCGTAATAATCTCCACCGTTTTGCCGCTCATGGTCGTGATGACATCGCCTGGACGGAATGCTGTTCCGGATGGCATGTTTTCCACGGTACCGACGACAGCGAGTACGTTTACTTTCGGTTTGATTTGCCCCAGTGCCTCCAATGCGCCGATCATCGCAGCCGCTCCACCCATGTCCGACTTCATGTCTTCCATGCCAGCTACTGGCTTGATGGAAATTCCACCTGTATCAAACGTCACGCCTTTCCCGATCAAGCCGATGACATCGTCCCACGTGTCTCTTCCTTGATATTTGACTACCACGACATAAGGCTCAAGCTCGCTGCCTTTCGCTACAGAGAGTACTCCGCCCATCCCCAGCTCTTCCAGCTTCGCTTTTTCCATTACTTCCACAGTCATGCCATAGCGCTCTGCTACCTCGACCATCGCATCCTTCAATGCGCGTGGAGTCAAGTAGTTAGCTGGTTCATTGACGAGCGTGCGTGCCAGATTCGTCCCGGATACGAGCGCCGAACCACGTGCAACACCTGCCTGTACCAACGAAGCATCGGCATCTGCTGACAAAATTTGCACCGTCGCAATTGGGTCAAACTCACGCTTTGCCTTTTGACGGTAGCCCTCGTAGTTATATTCGGCAAGTCCAAAGGCTTCCGTTACTGCCTGCGCCAGACGGTCAGCACTCAGATGCTCTGTTGTTGGCAAATCAACAACCACTGTTTTGCCGTTGCCTTTTCCCACAACTGTTTTGGCTGCACGTCCCCATGCATTTCGGGCTGTGACGAAATCAAATTTGCCTGGTTCACCCATCCCGACGATCAACAGTTTTTTCGCAGCTACGCTGTTCATTCCGTGGACAACCGTAATTTCCTTCGCCTCACCCGTAATTTCCTTGTCCTGCTGCAAGCCACTCAGACTGCCTCCAAAAGCTTCGTCCAATTCCGGGTATACTTGAGAAATCTCCTCACCCTTCCATAGTGGGACAATCAGTTCATCACACGCGATATTCACAAGCTGTATGCGTTTTTCTACTGCTACTTTCATATACTCTTCCCTCTTTCTGTGTGGTAGGATACTATATGGGCACATTTGTTTAACATGATGTGTCGACATATAAGCGCAAGGGTGGAAACGTCATGGCTTTTGCCTCTGTATAAGAAATGACATCCTTTTCCGGCAACAATTTCTCGCATTCATCTATGTAACGAAGAACTCTTGTTACGTCCAGTCCCCAATGAACTGGCTGGTAACGGGTCAAATACTTTCGTGCATTGCCTAACATCCAGCGAGCACCTTTTATATTGCCGTACTCTTGGTGATACAGTCCGACTGACAATTGCAGCAATCCTTGCAAAAACTTGTCTGACTTATCTTCCATCCAGATGTCTTCCAACAGATCGTGGCATTCGTAGTATTCTCCATCATTGAATTTTTCAATGAACTGTAAATACTGCTCGGGATACCCCATGGATGCATGCCTCCGTTTCGAACCTTCCGTCTTCATGGTAACACAGATTGGCAGTGACTTTACATCCAAACAAAAACTTCACGGATTAAGACAACGCCCTTCTGTTACAATAATCCTAGAGATAAGCGCACAGTAGAAAGGAATGGATTTTCCGTGGCGGATTTTTTTGAAAACTTCCCCTTATGGGCAGCACTGCTAGCCATAGGGATCGCCCAATTTGTTAAAATTCCCCTCCATTTTTTTGCAACGAAAACGTGGCAATGGTCACTGCTCATGAGTACAGGCGGTATGCCCAGCTCTCACTCTTCTGCCGTGACAGCACTATCCACAGCCGTGGGACTGCGCGAGGGCTTTGGCAGCAACATGTTCGCTATTTCCGCCATTCTCGGTGTAATCGTGATGTTTGATGCCGCAGGTGTCCGCCGCCATGCCGGTATGCAAGCCGTTGTCTTAAATAAGCTGGTCGATGAATTCAACCACCTGCTAGAAGGAATGAAATCGTTAAAAGTACGCCCTAACCAGGAAAAAGCGAAAAAACTGAAAGAACTGCTCGGTCATCAACCCATCGAGGTATTGATCGGCGGTTGGTTAGGCGTGATGATTGCGTTATTGCTCCATCCGTTTTTTTAAAGGAGGGCTCCCATGCGCATTGTTTCCATCTGCCCCAGCAATACCGAAATCCTGTATTATTTAGGCTTGCATGAGCATGTCGTCGGTTTGGATGATCACTCTGACTGGCCGCTGGAGTGGCAGCATCTCCCCCGAGTTGGGCCCGATTTAACAATTGATATGGACCTGGTCGCTGCCCTCCAACCGGATCTGGTCGTAGCGTCGCTCTCTGTTCCTGGCATGGAGAAAAATATAGAAGCTCTGCGCGACAGAGACATTCCTCATATCGTCCTGAACCCTTCCCGAATCGGGGAAATTGCTCATGACATCCGACTCGTCGGTGAGGCGACAGGAACACAGAGGCAAGCCGAGCAGCTTGCGGTCCAATTTGACGAAACCATTGAAAGCATCCGACAAAAAGCAGCGAAGTACGTTCAACGCCCGAAGCTGTACTGGGAATGGTGGCCGAATCCCATCTACACACCTGGTCAGGAAAATTGGCTGACCGATGTAAGTGAGATTGCGGGTGCCACCAATATTTTTGCAGACTATCCTGTCGCGAACGTCAAGGCCACGCGGGAAATGGTCATGGAACGCAATCCGGATCATATTTTCATCGTCTGGTGCGGAATTGAACTGAAGCGAATCAAGCCTGACATGATTACAAGCCGACCAGAGTGGATGAACATGACCGCGATTCGAAACAATCAGGTCCACTTGTTGGAAGAAGGCCTCTATTGCCGCCCTTCTCCTCGCATTTTGGAAGGACTGGAGAAGCTGGTTGATTTGATTCATACAAAATGACACAAAAAACGTTCAAAGCCTGTGCCTTGAACGTTTTTTCTTTTTTTCTTTTTTTCTTTCATGCCACCGATGTGGCATCCATTCGTTTTCGTTAGTTGCTATTCAGTTTGTTGTTTGCCGCTGACGGGTTCCGCCATCGCTGCGATTCCTTTTTCGTTCAAGCTATTCAGAAAAGCTTCCGTTACTTTGCCTTCGCCTTTTTTTACGATATACACGTCCACTGATTTTTTCCCCCATTGCGAGAATACGTCCTGCTTAGTCTCGAAATACAGGTCAATCTTATGGCCGCGAATCGCTCCACCCTTGTCAGCTACGACGCCATATCCATAACCGGGAATGTACAAAATAGTCCCCAGCGGGAAAACGCGCAGATCAGCTGCAATCGTGGAATAGTCGTCTCTACGTACTTTTACCCCTGAATATGTAATGCCATAGGACGGGTGAGATGGATTTTTGCCCGTCGACTCGTATCCGGCATAGTAGCCTGTCGCTACTACACGTACTTTTGGATATTGATCGTGAAATACATCCGCTTTATCAATCACTTGAGTAAGAGAACTGGCAGATACCGTCCGTTTTTTGACGACATGTTGCCCCTCTTTCGTTTCCTTGATTCCAAAAGTGGATGAGACACCGTGGTCTCCCACAACATTATAGCTGTATCCATCGCTTGCGAAGGCCGTCAAGACCAGGATGAACAGCGCGACGATACTTACGAACTGCTTCCCATTCATTTCTTGTTAAACCTCCTCTCGTTTCTAGTCATGTCCCGACGAGGAGGAAAGTATACACAAATTTTGGTTGATTACAGAAATATTCAGTCAGTTGCACGTTTTTCCAATAAAATGCCAAAAGAAAAACAGGCCTGAAACAAAGGCCTGCTTGTACTTGTTGTTAAAACATCCGATATCCTTTTTTGCGAAGCGTTTGAATGGTCCAGCCACTCGCTACTGTACCTGCCATGCCGCAGCCCAGAATGAGCGCATCCCAAATTCCCGGAACGATTTGTTGATAGACAAGTGCACCTACAACTACACCGACGCCGATCACAACAGGAAACCATGTCGTTTTCAAAATCATGTTTAAAATAAACCCAATGCCAAACCCTAGCACGGAGAACAGAACAATGGATACCATAAATTGCATCAAGTTCATCGACGAAAAAGACCTCCTGCCACCTTGTCCACCTTTTGCCACTTCTTTATGCAAATACAGGAAAGACGGGCTATTTTCGGTATTAAGTGTAGCAAAAAGGCGAGGGATCGGTCAATAAGAGAAGCCTATTGTATGTGTATGCATGCATGCCTGACAGAAAAAACCGCCGATGCATTCGCTTCGACGGTTTTCTATGCGAGGTTCCCTAATCATTATTGATGAGAAGAAACAGCTTCCTTCTGAGCTTCCTGTGTACCTGCTCCATCACAGTTAGGGCAATTCTCCGAGCCCCCCAGGAGCAGTTGGAAATACCCTTGGCCATGGCAGTACGGGCACTGTTCTTGTTTTTGTCTCATGTTGAGCTCCCCTTTCGGCATACATGCGCGAGAATTAATTGCATGTATTTTCAGATTATTTTGATGTATCTAACTATATCAGAAACTTCCCTTGGTTCACAATGTATTTCATCGCGAAAAATCAATAAAAAAACCGCAATGTAAGCGGAGACATTGCAGTTTATCTAGCTTATTCGCAGGATTACTTAAAGATTTTATAGGAAGTGTATTGAAAAACGGGGTCGATATCAAACGATTGACCTGTCATTCCCTGCTCCCGCCTGATATAGTCCGGCAATATGATTTTCAAATATGTCGAAGACAACGGGTCATGAAGCAACTCTTGTATCGGCATAAATCTCGCCTCCGCGATCTCACCTTCCTGTGGACGCGGTTCTCCCCCTATGTAATCCATCCAAAAAACGACCATATTGTCGCTAATGGACTCTCGGATGACTCCTGAACGGATTCCCGCTACTTGTCGTACGACTGCCTCGACACCCGTTTCTTCCAGTACCTCACGCACTGCTGCTTCATCTACAGTCTCACCCTCCTGCACGAATCCCGCAGGAAACGACCATTGCCCTTTTAATCCGCTGTACGTTTTTTTGACAACCAATGCTTCTTGCCCGCGAATGACGATCCCGCAGGCGCCTAGCCAAACCTTCCCTTCGCGCATCCAGCTCGCTCCTTCCATGTCCTAGCTAAACGAAACCCCCGGCTCTTCTTCGCCGGGGGTACCTATCAATCATCCTCGTCATCCAGGAGCCCATTATCAATCATGTATCGCAGATTTTCCCGATCCCTTTCGCGGCCCTTTTCTTTGAGCCGTTCGATGGCAGGCAGGATGAGAATATCTACTTCACGCTGTACATGCCATGCCAAATCGTGTCGCCCCTGTTCCTCCAGGTAAAGGCCCACTTCCATCATAGCGTTGTACCGATCCATCTCTTCGCGGACCATGAGCCCCCGGACTTGAATGCTCGCGTGACGCATCGTTTTACAACTTTACTTTCTTCAAGGCGAGACCGACGCCGCCAATTTTGTACAAGTAGCGCAGGTCGCTCGCTTTTTTCATCATGGCTGCTGTGCTGCCGAACAGCTTTTTCGAACCAACTTGCCCGATCCCCTCGCCTTTTCCAAGAGAGGCCAGTGTTCCTTGCAGATGCGGGATGAATTTTTGAGGCAGATCGCCACGGATTAAGGCAGCCAGATTCTCCCCCAGCGTCTCGCCTTCCTGTACTGCGATTTGCGCAGTTGGCGGGTACGGACGCCCTTCTTCGTTGAAAATCAAGGCACAATCTCCTACGACAAAAACATTCTCATGACCAGGCGCGCGCAAGTATTCATCTACCTTGACCCGACCGCGCATGACTTCGAAGCCTGCTTTTTCCACGATGCTGTTGCCGCGGACACCTGCTGCCCAGATAACCGTCTTCGATTTGATTTCTTCCCCGGTAGCCAACAGCACGCCATCCGGGGTGCACTGCTTGATCGGTGTTCCAATCTTGAACTCGATGCCTTTTCTCTCCAATACATCGATTGCATATTGGATCAGTTCAGGATCAAAGCCAGGCAATGCAGTTGGTGCTGCCTCAATGCAGTAGACTTTCACCAGCTCTGGATCGACATCAAATTCTCGGCACAGCTCTGGCAGACGATCGCCGAGCTCTCCACAAAACTCAATGCCTGTAAAGCCAGCTCCACCCACAACAAATGTGAGGTAGTCCGTACGATCCGGCTCATTTTTAAATTTGGAGAACATGTACTCAATGTGCTCACGAATATTGCGGACCGCATTGATGCTGCGAATGCTAAAGGCATGCTCCTTGAGTCCCTCAATTCCGAACGTTTCTGGCTCGCTGCCCAATCCAATGACGAGATAGTCATACGACAGCACCTCGCCACTTTCGAGCGTGACGGTCTGCTCCTCTGGCTGAATGGCTTGCACCGTTCCTTTGACAAAGTTGACTTTGTCCTTGTTCAAAATGCCATCCAGACTAACGCGGGCGTGATCCGCTGGTGCTGTACCTGCAGCCGGCTCATGCAGCCAGGTCGTGATGTAGTGATAGTTGTGCTTGTTGACCAAGGTGATTTCTGCCTCATTGTAGTTGAGCTTTTTCTGAAGCTGCAACGTTGTGAGCAAACCACCGTATCCAGCGCCAAGAATCAGGATTTTGGGTGTACCCATCAGTATCCCTTCCAATCATATATGATGTCATTATTCATGGTAACGCAAGGAAGATTGTGCGATTTTTCACGTGGTCTGGTACAAATTAAGATGCCCCATTTCATGATCCGTGTAGTATCGGAATTATTGCCCTGTGATGCCATCCGAACCACTCTGTGAAAAAATGCACAAAGTCAGACAAAGAAAAATGTGACAATTTCTTTACAGTCATCCTCATCTTATCGGCTACCGATTGGATTTGCAAGGTTTTTTTGCCTATCATCTTTCGAATTTTCTCTCCTGTTTTTCCGCTTGTATGGGTTATAATGGTTGAGGAGTTCGCTTACGATTAATTCGGAGGTGCTTTGGATTGAATTTTCTGCAAAAGGACGAGCAAATCTACGACATTACGATCATTGGTGGAGGCCCTGCCGGGTTATTTACCGCTTTTTACGGCGGGATGAGGCAGGCCAGTGTAAAAATCATTGAGAGCATGCCCCAGCTAGGCGGGCAGTTATCCGCTCTTTATCCGGAGAAGTACATATATGATGTAGCCGGATTTCCAAAGGTTTTAGCACAAGATTTGATCAATAATCTGAAAGATCAGATTTCACGCTTTCAGCAAACCGTTTGCCTGGAAGAGAAAGTGGAAAATGTCGTAAAAAAAGTAGACGATGTGTTTGAAATCACAACGGACAAAGGCACTCACTACTCCAAATCCGTAATCATCACTGCTGGGGTAGGAGCGTTCGAACCTCGCAGGCTGGAACATCCAGATGCCGTCAAATATGAAAAATCCAATCTGCACTATTTTGTTACCGATCTGAACTCCTTCAAGGGACAGCGCGTAGCTGTTATTGGCGGCGGTGATTCCGCTCTGGACTGGTCCCTCATGCTAGAACCTATCGCAAAAGAAGTACACCTCATCCATCGCAGAGATAAGTTCCGCGCACATGAACACAGCGTAGAAATGCTCATGTCCTCCAAAGTAAACGTCACGACACCTTACGAAATTGCAGCTTTGCACGGCGAGGAACGCATCGAAAAACTCACGCTATCACATTGCACGACAAAAGAAGAAATCGATCTGGAAGTCGATGCAGTCATTGTCAACTTCGGCTTCATCTCCTCTCTCGGTCCGATCAAGAACTGGGGGCTGGAGCTCGAAAAAGGCTCCATCGTGGTCGATACCCGCATGGAATCAAACATTCCAGGCATTTTCGCAGCAGGCGATATCGCAACCTACCCCGGTAAGGTCAAGCTGATCGCTGTCGGATTTGGTGAGGCCCCTACCGCTGTAAACAACGCGGTTTCCTACTTTAATCCGGATGCCAAATTGCAGCCTGGTCATTCTTCCAGCATGGACAACTTCAAATCGTAAAAATGTTTCGTCCCTGTTGTTGCCTCCTATGGCTGCGACAGGGATTTTTTATTCCTTTGCATAACCGCTTTTGTTCGCGCGCAAAGTAGGAGGAGCGAGGAGGCGATACGCTTTGATTCATCTCTGTCCAGTTTGCAATGGCTTTACTGCCCTCCAACAAGCGTGTACAACGTGCGGTCAAGCTCTGCAAGACGCAGGCCGTCTATATGACTTTTATGGCGACTACAGTCCTTACCGGGAGATAGACGATTCCAAGATGGACAATGGTTACATGGATCGTACGCGCCACCAATGCATCCATACAGGCTGGTGTCCCTCCTGCCAAACCGAAGAGAGGGTCTTTCTGGATGAATGGACCCCTGCTATGCTTGTAACCGATATGGAAAAGGACGCGTACCAGTAATTCGGTCACGTCCTTTTTTTGTTCGAAGCGTTATTTTTTCTTCATAGCCAGCTTTTCCGCCATGCGAGAATTGTTTGCTTGCATTTGTTCCAGCATTTGTTGGAGTGACTCCTTAATCTTGGCAGTATCGCCAGATTCAATCGCAGAGTCAAAAGCTTCGTGTGTTTTTTTCATTTGCTCGATCCGAGCTTTTCGGACGTCACGATCTTCTTTTGGCCCCATGTTTTTGTCTTTCCATTCCTTGAGCTGCTTTTCCATCTGTTCGTTGGTTATTTGGCCCTTTTTAACTTGTTCATTCAGCTTGTTGATCAGTTGCTTTCGTTCTTCCCGCTTCGCCTGCCACTTCGGGTCGTCACTCAGCGCTTCGAACTCACTCATTAAACGATCGCGTTCTTTAAACGCTGCTTGCCATTTCTCTATGCTATCCGGTGCATATTTTTCCGCTAGCAAGAGCATGTACATTTTTTGATGAACGCCTCTGTTTGAGCTATGCCGCACCTTCACGAGCTTCTCTCCATGCTCATCATGGCTGTGAGTCGGCATGATCACCTGGGCAACTGTTGCAGATACATCTTGGGCCAACGCGACACCTGGCATGGCGAGCCCCATTACCAGCGCTGTTGTCATCATTCCTTGCTTCCACATCTTCATACTATTCACTCCTTCTGGTAGAAATCGTTTATGATTGATCCGTTAAAAAGGACGCAGCTCTTCTTTATCCAGCCCCAATAGCTTTACGAGACCCATTTGCTCCAGATCGCTTTTCGTCTTTTCGGTGCCATACTGATAAATAAGCTGGTAGATGGCTCGCAGGTTGTCATCGTATTCGTCGTTGTCCCGATCCGGCATGTCAGACCATAGCGTATGTCCATGCATCCACATCATGAAATCCCCATGGACACAGTTATTGAACAAATCTCGCATCATGCCTACTTGGACATCGGTCGCTTCGATCTCAAAATCGTACGTGGCCGAACCTTTTTCATCGCGGATTTCTGCCACTGTCGTTCCTGCTTGCAAGGTCACGTAGTAGTGTTTCTTATCCAGTGTCACTCATCTCCTTTTTGGATCGCATCACCGACTTGAAAACTTTTCCTCCTTACCATGTGCAAAAATCGCGAAAACATGTATATAACAAGCAAAAAAGCCCTCCATCATGGGAGGACTTATGCTTGGTGACTTCTCACCTGTATGTTACGATCGATCTTCTTTGAATCGAATTATTTCACGACTAATTTTGCTACCATTTTGGCATGATCTGGTCCACAAATCACGTTGCAAAAGATGGTGTACTCGCCAGCTGTATCGATTTTCATCGTTTTGCTGCCATCTTTTTGGAGGTCTACATCCAGTCCTTGGATGCCAATTCCGTGATAGCCTTCTGTCGACTTGAAGTTGATCGTGAATTCTTCGCCAGCTTTTACTTCATAGGTTTCTTGATTGAATTTCCAGTTGCTAGCTTCTATATTCACTTGTGTGCCAGTAGTCGCTGCCGGAGCCGCTGCATCCGTGCTAGCAGCTTGATCCTTGTCTCCGCCGCATGCTGTAATCAACATTGCAGACAATGCAACTGAAGAAACCAATAGACCCCACTTCTTGTTCACAATGACCCCTTCTTTCTTCTTTTTCTACACTTCCATCTTACTCGATGAAATCAATCCAAAATCTGGCATGCTGTGAACGAACAGTGACGAATTAGAGAACGATTATTGAACATGAGCGTTCATGATTGATTGATCGCATATACCGTGATCTCTGGAAAGCAATTCAACCGGATTGGCAGTCTGGAAGTACCTAGTCCGCGACTGATGCCAAATATGCCAACCGAGTGATCCTCTTTTTGCCCTACATGAAAATGCTTGTAGGCACCAACCGTCCGATTGAACAAGCGAACTTGTCCACCGTGGGTATGTCCGGTCAAGAGAAGGTCAGCTTTCAAACCCTCGTTGTGAATCAACGAGATAATGCTAGGAGAGTGAGCTAAAAAGATGGTCAAGCCCGCCTGCTGGATCTCTTGTTCCGGACGCCGTTCATTGCCGTATATCGAATTATCGAAGCCGTATATCCAAATGCGACTGGCGTCCTTTTTTATCACGGTACTCTCGTTTTCCAACACTGTCATCACCTGTTGCCAGGCCTTTTTTTGGGAACGGTAGACCGCATCGGAATAGACCTTTTTGTGAAATCTTCCTGCTTCTCTCTCGTAATTACCTGGAACGAAGAATATCCCATCCTCGCTCTTTATTTTCGCAAGCTCATTCAACACACGCGTCAACTGCCCGCTGTGCTGTGTCAAATCTCCCGTCACCATCACCAAATCCGGATCGTGAACATTCACCAGTTTGTGCAGCTCTCCATTCCAATACCGTTTTCGTCCATGAGGATCGGAAAGATGAACCAATGTAAGTGGGGGTACAGAAGGGATCGTCAGCTTCACTGTCGTTGTTTTGACATAAGTTGTATGGTAGGCGAGAAAGATTATTCCCACCAGGATACTTAAAATAATTGATGTCATCATTTTCGGAACAATCCTCCCTTTTCCCCGTCTTATGGTTTAGAGGAGTGGATCAGTGATGATTTTAAGGAACGCTCAAGGTAATCTTACATTTTTCTCGTTAGTCATTCTTTTTACCTTTCTCATCCTGCCTTTTCCTGCGTCGGCCTGTAGTTGTGCCAGACCTCCTGACCCTTTAACAGCAAAGGATCTGTCTGCTGCTGTATTTACAGGCAAGGTGCTGGGAGCTAAATGAGCTAGAAACCAACATCTGTACACGAACAGCCCTAAAAGCAGACGCAGGGGAAGACTTGCAAGCATTGGGTCTGGTACAGTGCCTGTCCGTTCAGCAAATCCCGATTGGAATGATTATTTTTCCACAGGGATTGTCATCATCATAGCAGGAGGAATCTTGTTCTATCTCTTTTTGCTCCAACCAAAACGGAGACGATAGATTACCTCGTCTCCGCCCTTACTATTTTCATGGAAAATAAGCTTTTGCCCGATACTCCGAGAGATTAAAAGACTGCCAGCTATCGTCCTCATACAAAATCTCTTTCCGCTCTTGCAGCAACTCCATATACTTATCTTCTACCTTTTTGTCCCGTATAAGCTCCATAACCACTGGTATCGCGTCATAAGACAGCTCGCTCAAATACTCGATGTCGATGTTTCCGGTCGAATGGTAGCGCTGTATATTGTTTTTGGCAATGATGACGTCCATATTGATGTAGTTCAGAAAGACGTAACTCACTAGTGTCACAATCGCATAATACTTGATCAAAGAGAAACCATCTCGCCAAATTTTCAAAAGAGCAATGATAAACAACACAAACAGGAATATCATGAAAGCGTGAGCTAACAGCCTCGTATGCGTATACCCGTAAGCATCCTCATACAGCGAGAGGCGAAAATAGGCGGACACGAGCATGAAACCCGTACAAATCGTCAGCATACTCAGCAAAACTTGAATAATCCGGTAGAGCATTGGTTTTGCCCGTGATGCAAAGTGCATCGTGCATAGGAGAATCAAGAAATTAATAACAGTGACCGTCACCAGCTCATTGAAGCCATTTCTAGCATATTCGGCGTACGTCAATTCATCTGGTAAAATCCGCTTCGTCCCGCTGAACAAATACGATATTTGAATATATGTAAATGCTGTGTACACGATGTTGATGATCGCCAAAATCGTTACAAGGATTACCCCGTCCCAGACGATCTTCTTGTCATCTTCGGGCACAGGCAATTCCGCTGCTTCTTCTCGTTTCCCGAAAAGAGAATACATGTAAGAAAACACAAGGATCGTAATGAGCCCGATTAGCATCATTCGGAAGATTGCTTCAAGGGAATCGACATCAATCACCCTTCGCGGTATTTGACCCAGAAAATGGCCAAACACACTATCCGCATTCGAGAGCAAGGAGAGTACAATCACTAGAAGAGGCACCGAGATGCCGATTCCGATGAAAACCTTCTTCATCACCCCATACTTCTCCTGGTCCAACCTGTCCTTAATCCGTTCCTTTGTCAGCCTAAATGGCAGGCGCGTATACTTCGGGGTGTAAAGGAGCAATGTCTCCATCATCTCCATGAAAAAGCCTGCTTCGTACCATTTCGCTTGATGACGCTTGGTGATCAGGATCGTTTGGATCACGAATAATAATGGAATTAGTAACAGGTTGAACAGATGAAAATGCGGGTTGGAAAATAGAAAAAAGGTAAAGGCCAATAGCAAAATCGGAAGCGTCCATATCCAGTCGAATACTTGCTTTCGAGAAAAGCGCAAATGAATGCGTTGCCTAGCCTGCCAAATAAAAAGACCGTACAAGCCGATTACGAACAACAGATAGGAGATGCCCAATCCTTTCCCGTAAAACATCAAGTCAAACAGTAAGCCGATCCCAAATGCCCCCAGTAATAGCCACTGTAAGCCTTTTTGTTCTTGCGCAACATCAGCCAATCTCTTCACTCCTTACTCATGCTTTTGCCCTAAAAAGTTAAGAGCAGACTCCAATAAGGAGCTGCTCTTGTAATTACGTACATATATGGGTAAATGTTACATTTTTGATTAGGTGTATCTACTTTAAATTTTCGGTAATCATCAGTAAATCTTTTTTCGTCAGAGCAGGATTCATGGCAACCACTTCGATGAGTCTATTCTTGTCCTCTTGATAAACCTGTACCTTTTTTTCTTCTTTTCCGTCCAATAACTTCTTGGCCACATACATTCCCTCGTATTTTTGCACTTTTACTTTTTCTACGATTCCATCCTGTCCTGCATCTTCCTCGATCCATTTCATACCTTCAAAGTTCGTGATGGCAATGTAGACGTCCCCTTCCGTCTCTGCCCCTTCACTCCCTTTGTACAACGTATATACTCTATCAAAATTTGGCTTAGGAGATACTTTTCGCACAACGATTTGCTTCTTCTCTTTCTCTGCCTCCTTGTACATTTCTTCGAATAACTCTGGTTGGCTATAATCAAATGTATAGTTTACATGCCCTTTTACAAATTTGTAGCCACCCGTGAGCTCATTTGGTACCTCATAAAAGCTCCCCACTTCTTTCTGAAGCGGTGGTGTGGATTCATGAATAACAGGATTATAGGTAAAGGAGACAAGTTTATCCGGATTGTCCGGTCCAGGCATATAGATTGCTGCGCCTTCTCCTGGCTTTAGCGAATTTCTTGCATCTTCAAAGGTTTTTATTTCCGCACTACTTTGCGGTTGTGGCATTTCAGTCTGCTGTACTTTTACAACTGCTTCCCCTTTCTCATTCTTCAATTCGTATACCTTCATGGCTGCATAAGCGGATGTTCCTCCAAACACAAGAATAGCCGCGACAAGTAATCCCAACCTTTTTTTCATCTGTTTTCCCTCCGACATATTTTTTCGTTCCCTGATTTTTTGAAGGACCTGATTCTTGACATCGAAATCATCGGCGGCTGCTAGTAACTGCTGTTTCCAATCATCGGGTTGCTGAGATCGAGTCATGTCTATCACCGCCTTCACTCACGAGCATGTAAGATTTACATTTTTTCAATGCTCGCTCATACTGTTTTCGCAGCGTAGCTGGCTTCGTATCAAACAACAAGGCCAGCTCGTCGTAGCTGCGTTCTTCCACCACACGCAAGATCAGGAGATTACGCTCCTTTACGGATAGCTTTGATATCGCTACATGAAGAGGGTTGTTCAAGTACTCGGTATCTTCAATCTTCTTTTCTCCCTCATGGCGACTGAAGGTCTGAATCCCCGCTCGCAAAAAAGTGACCACCCGATTCAGCTTCGCCCTGTTCAACAGATTCAGGCAATGATGATACGCGATCTTATACATCCATGCCGAAAAAGAAACGGTGTGACGATAGCTATCCAACTGCTCGAATGCTTTCAAGAAAACCTCCTGGACAGCATCCTCCGCTTCCTGTCGATGCCCCAGCATGTGGTAGCAGTATACGAACAACGGCTTTTGCATCGCATCGATGATCAAACCAAATTGGTCGATATCCCCCGCTCTGACCTCCTTTAGCACTTGCTCCATTTCGTTATGATCCAAGCCCTCTCACCTCCGATTCGCACGTATAACAAACAAAGGAGTCATTTTGTGACAGGTTGCCGCAAAAAAATCCATACCGAAGTATGGATTCCTTTTGTTATTTCCACTGAACCTTGTAAAGCTCATTGTTCGTTTTGGCATAGAGAATGAACTGTGCGGGTACGTTTATCTCTACAATCGTATCACTCTTCGAGTCCAGGATTTTCTCTGTTTTATCTGAAGCGAGCTGTGTCCGGTATAAAGCTTTGTCGCTGTCCAGATAGAAAATGTTGTCACCTACGACATCGACCGTTTGTATTTCTTTACCATAACAGTCCTGCCTCTCTCTTTTTATTTCACTTCCAATGATTCCTAACTATAAATGTCGGCCCATATTTTGTAAATTCCTTTCATTTCGCACAACAAAATACCCCTTCAACTCGTGGGCAATCATACACACAAGTCGAAGGGGTTCCATCATATTCGTTTTATTCGTCTTAGTCGTCACACTTCTCCGCTTTGCCTTCAGCGAGTGCCGTCTTAAAGGAAGATCCACAGCCGCAAGAAGCGACTGCATTGGGATTCTCGATGGAGAAGCCTCCGCCCATCATCGATTCCTTGAAATCGATCTCTGTACCTTTAATGTATGGATAGCTGTCCTTATCGACAACAATTTTCACACCGTTTTGCTCGAAGGTCTCGTCGCCTTCCTTCATCTCTTCGTCCCAGCCCATCCCGTAGGTAAAGCCGCTGCAACCACCTGTTCTGACACCTACCCGCAAAAACACATCGGGCTTGCCTTCTGCTGCCAGCATTTCTTTTACTTTCAGACTGGCGCGCTCTGTCAATGTAATCATGCTTCTTTCCCTCCTTCACAGGCTCATCATTCCTGCACTTGTTATAACCATTGTATTCAGTTTACTAAGAAACGCTTCTTCTCACAAGGTTCCCCTGCACTTTACGCGCTCATTCTCTCTTTCCAAATAAAAAAGAAGGGTTTCCCCTTCCTATGCAAAGTGTGCATTGTTTTCCATTAAATAAAATCTATACGCTTTCTTCCGGTTCTCTGCCTTAGACAGACTATGATCGATCTGGTTCAGTTCGTTGTGTAGTTGATCAATTTGTATACTGTATTCTAGGACATCTGGATGATCTAACCCAAACTCTAACCCCATATTTACCATACGCTGTCGAAGGAGTTCGATTTTCTCGAGCAAAACGTCCCGCATTTGAAGCTCCTCCTAGTGAATAGATCAGGCTTTCTTACTATATTTTACAAGAACAGCTAGAATTTCGCAAACAAAAATTCCTTTATTTCCGAAAATATACCAAAAATACGACGGTAATTGTTATGTTTTTACATTCATGACTTCCTACAAGAGAGTTGGTGAACTTATGATATTGTTCGTACTTACCAAGAGGTTTATAATATAGGTGCTCTTGTTGCCCGAGATTTACTCTATTCCTAAGAGCCTTTCCACTCCCATGGAACGAATATCGATTGGGTATGACTGGATTAAAGCTCTTTCATCTAAGAACCATTGACTTTGAAAGGACGTGTTTGGAATGGCGCTTGAAACGATTGCCATACAAGACAAATCTCTCGCCGGAATCGCAGAAAAAGTTATGCATGGCGAAAGACTTACCTTGGAAGACGGTGTCACCCTTTTTAATTCCAACGATCTTTTGACGATTGGACAATTGGCTAACGTTGTTAACTATCGCAAGAATCAGGATAACGTTTACTTTTTGCAAAATCTGTACATCAACCCAACGAACGTGTGTGAAGCTCATTGCAAATTCTGTGGCTTCCGCCGCGATGAAGGGGATGAGGGTGCCTACACGATGAGCATGGAAGAGTTGCTTCATTATGTAGAAACTCGCTTCCATCCGGGTATCCGTGAATTCCATATCGTTGGCGGACATAACCAGCACAAGCCATTTGAATACTACCTCGACACCCTTCGTACCTTGAGAAAAGCGTACCCGGATGTGACGATTAAATCGTACACAGGTGCAGAGATTGAGTTCTTCTCCCGCATTTCCGGTCTATCCATCCGCGAGGTTTTGCAAGAGCTGATGAAAGCTGGTCTCCAAAGCCTTACTGGTGGTGGCGCCGAGATTTTGACTGAGCGCTATCGTATGAAAATGAGCCCGGAAAAAGCAAGCACAGATATGTACCTGCAAGTACACCGCACCGCTCATGAGCTGGGCTTGAAAACACATACCACCATGCTGTACGGCTCCATCGAGACATTGGAAGAGCGCGTGATCCATATGCTCCGCCTGCGCGAGCTGCAAGATGACACAAACGGCTTCATGGTGTTCATTCCATTAGCTGTTCAACCGATCAAAGCAACAGCTGGCATCAAGCGCCGCAACTCTGCGATTGATGATTTGAAAACGATGGCGATCAGCCGTCTGATGCTCGATAACTTCCAGCATATCAAAGCATACTTCATCAACATCGGTACCCAGCTCACACAGCTTTCTCTGCAAATGGGAATTTCCGATGCTCACGGAACCTTGATCGAGGAGCGCATCAGCCACTCAGCCGGTGCACTCACCCAGCAAGCTCTGACTGTAGATGAGTTGGTTTGGTTGATCAAAGGCGCAGGAAAACGCGCACTGGAACGCGATACCTTCTACAACGTGATCAAAGAACATTAATCCATAAAAAAAGCTGATGCTCCCTATCACGTGGGCATCAGCTTTACTATTTTGGTACGTGCGCGGTTGATCATGCTCCCCAATGAACATCCTAAGAGAACAACTTACAGAGGAAAATCTGCATCCAGCAGCTCTTCTTCCTCCCGTAATTTATTCTTGATTTTCACCAGTAATTCATCGGCTGTTGGCGCTTGTACCAAAGTACCGTTTACGAGCGCGAATGGCTCCATGTAGCATTCACCGCAATACCCCAGACAGCCGTACTCGAGTACGTCCACATCCAGATCGGGATCATTTTCCAATGCATCCACGACGGATTGCGTATAAGAGGAAACATTGCTCGCGCAAAATTCTACTAGTGGTTTCATCTATTGTCACCTACCGATTATTTCGACATCATCACGTACTATATTGTACCGCGACTTTGATAAAAATCCAGCGAAGAAAACGGGAAAAAGATTCTGCTTGCATTTTTAGTGAAAGAGACTAAAAATAGAGTGGGTGCTGTAAAAAACGGACAGAAGAAAGGACTAGACCTTCTATGAAACGACTTGTGATCCTTGGAGGAGGATACGGGGGTCTTCGTATTATTGAGCGAGTCCTGTCCCCTGATTTACCAGATGACGTGTTTATAACCCTCGTAGACCGTATGCCGTTTCATGGCTTGAAAACAGAGTATTACGCTCTGGCGGCAGGTACTACACCGGAATCTCACCTGCGTGTTAATTTTCCAAACGATCCACGCCTGACCGTCAAATACGGTGAAATTGCTGGCGTGGAATTGGACGAGCAGGTCGTCAATTTTGCTAACGGGGACACCCTCTCCTACGATTGGCTTGTAATCGGATTGGGTTGTGAGGATCGTTACCATGATATCCCTGGTGCTGATCAATTTACATGTTCGATTCAAACCATGGGAGCTACTCGCAACACATACATGGCAATCAATAATGTGAACCCATACGGCACGGTTAGCGTTGTGGGCGGTGGTCTTTCCGGGGTGGAAATGGCTGCTGAGCTGCGCGAGAGCCGTCCCGACCTGAATGTACGCATCATCGACCGCGGTCAAAGCATTTTAAGCCCATTCCCGAAAAAACTTCAGGAATATGCATCTCAATGGTTCATTGAGCACGATGTACAGCTTGTTTCCATGGCAAATGTCACTGGCATCGAGCAAGGGATCGTGTACAACCACAACCAGCCTGTTGAAAGTGATGTTATCGTATGGACAGCAGGTATTCAAGCGAACAAAATCGTGCGCTCTCTGCCGATCGAAACAGACAACATCGGACGCGCCAAACTAAATCAGTATCATCAAATCCCATCCCATACGAACGTGTATGTCGTAGGTGACTGTGCAAGCACGATCATCGCGCCGAGCGCACAAACCGCTGAGATCCAAGGCGATCAAATTGCCCTGATGTTGAAAAAAGACATCAAAGGCGAGGAGTATCCAGCTTCATTGCCTGCTCTCAAGCACAAAGGCTTCCTCGGTTCCCTCGGCAAAAAGGAAGGCTTTGCCAGCATGGGAAAAATGTCTCTGGTCGGTCAGATGGCTCGTGTCATCAAGAGCGGTCAGCTATGGATGTACAAAAAGCATATGGGATAGTGCACAAGCCTGTTGACCGGATGGTCTAACAGGTTTTCTTTTTGTATAATCCAAGAATAGAAAGGGTGATTTTTCCAAATGAATGATTATATTCAAACGATGCGCCGCCTGATCGGGCAAGAACGGCTGATAACCGTAGGCTGCGGCGCGATCATCGAGGACGAGCTTGGACGTATTTTGCTACAGCGGCGTAAAGACCAGAACAACTGGTGTCTGCCTGGAGGTCTCATGGAAATCGGGGAAACCTTTATAGAAACTCTCTTTCGTGAAGTAGAAGAAGAAACCAATCTGATCATTGAAGCGCCAGAGCTGTTTGGAATATACTCCGGCCCATCGGGTTGCAGAGAATACCCGAACGGCGACAAGGTGTTCAGCGTGCAAATCATCTTTCGAGTAACCTCGTATCATGGGGATCTAAAGCAGGAAGGTCCTGAGAGCTCTGAACATGCGTTTTTTACAAGGGACAGCCTTCCACAAACTCTCAATCCCGGACAAGCGGCATTTATATTAGATTGGGCGGAAGGACTTGCGGGACCTATCGTCAAATAATTCGAAAAACATCAGGATGATAATCTCCAAGCTGAATCGGCATAATATCGTAGACCGAAAAAACCAGCTTGGAGGTTTTTTAGTGGAGACAAACACTTATGAGGATATGAAAGATACGCTAGCTGACAATTACATGCCGATGACGTCCTTTCGAAGTGGAGTCGAAGAGACAGTCAGACCAGATGTAGAGTGCTACACCGTTCAAATTGTGAACATCGCGCTGGTCGGGGATTCAAAATCATGGGTTCTGGTTGATGCAGGGATGCCACAATCGGCGGAACAAATCATCGAGATTGCCCGGGAGCGCTTTGGTGAGGAAGCCAAGCCGAGAGCCATCATGCTCACTCACGGTCATTTCGATCATGTCGGGGCAGTCGTCGAGCTCGTAAAAGCGTGGAAGGTTCCCGTCTATGCCCATGCGCTTGAAATCCCTTATTTGACCGGACAACAATACTATCCTGAACCAGATGCAACTGTTGAGGGCGGGCTGCTTGCGAAGCTGTCGCCGTTGTTTCCAAATGAACCAATCGATTTGGGCAGCCATGTTCATCCATTGCCCGAAGACGGGAGTGTTCCCGGAATGCCTGGATGGCGCTGGATACATACACCTGGACATTCGCCCGGGCACATTTCCTTCTTTCGTGATGAAGACAGGACTCTCCTCGCAGGGGACGCTTTTGTTACGGTGAAGCAGGACTCGTTGTACCAAGTCGTGACCCAGCAAAAACAATTGACCGGTCCTCCTGTTTATTTGACAACCGATTGGCAGGCAGCTCGGCAATCCGTCGAAAAGCTAGCAGCTCTCGCCCCTGCGTATGCAATCACTGGTCACGGTCCACCTATGTATGGTCAGGAGTTGGCCGATGGTTTAGTCCAATTGGCTGCGGAGTTTGATCGGGTAGCTGTCCCCAAGTATGGACGTTATGTGGAGATGGAGATGTAGACTGATAAAAAGCTGACGTCGGGATCGTATGACGTCAGTTTTTTTGGTTGGTGATGGTTATTTATCGAATTCTATGATTCACTGTCTTTTCTCAAGGTAAGACGATACCTCCCCTATTCAACCAACTCAGGCTGGAAGCGCTGGGCTAATATTCGCGTAGCTTTCACAGGATCAATCTCGTACACAAGCAGTTCCTCGCCCCCTGAAGCTGCCACACATAGCCGTTCTCCCGTAGGTGAGATCAGCGTCGTCGTCACTCGTTGATTCGGAATCGCGTAGTTCACGCTGGCGAAGTAGATGTTGTTTTCCAAGCTTCGGCAAACCATTGCCCCATTGTAAAAATCGGGATTGCTGACTTCCCCTGTAAACATCGGATGGAAAACAATGCTCGCTCCACGGCGTGCCGCCCACCGTACCGTCTCTGGATATCGCCATCCCTCATGGCAAATGACAATGCCAAACGACACACCCTCTATCGTAAACAATTGGCGCCCTTCGCCCGGGACATAGTCAAACTGATCCTCATCAGGATCGATCTGATTTTTGATTTGCAGCCCAAGATCTTCTCCCTGTTTCCCCACCACAAAGGCGACTAGATGATAGCCTCGCTCATCCTTCCATTCCATCGGTAAAATGACGGCGAGCTGGCGTTCCTTCGCCAGAGCACGGATCTCTTCCAAAGCTCTCCGTTGTACCTCATGATCGTATGCTTCTACTTCATAGCCTACACCGCGCAGCCCCGGAATCACCGATTCAGGAAAGCAAATTAGATCGCAATTGTTTTGCGCAGCGTTGATTATCTGCTGCTTGATGATTTCAAGCCCCTCCGACGCTGATTGGGGAAACCTCGTCTGAGCCAAGCCTATTTTCATGGGGAAATCCCTCTTTCTATGGAAGATTTCTTTTTAACCTCGTGAAAAATTCAAATCTATCAGCCTGTTCAGGCAGAGCAGACACCTGTGCATCCCCCAGCTCGAGGATAGTCCACGAGCTATTTTCCAGCTTGGCGATGTCCATAGTAAAAAAGCGGCTCTTGATTTTTTTCGCTACTTCTAAAAATGGCTGGAGGTCTGGCGGCGTATCGTCATATTGTCCTTCCTCCCAGTAATTCGCCATGTACATGGGGTCGCCATCCAAAAAGAAAACGCGATATTCCTGAGATAATGGCATTTTGCTCTGCGAGTGATGGGTCAAAAATTGAAGCTTCACAAATTCTCGAAAGACGATTCCCTCATTCAACTCATCCTGTTGCAGCTCCAAAAATCGACTGGTCACTTGCTGTACCTTTTCTTTATCGGAAGCATCGGGAATATAGCAAGCCTCATTCCAATCGTGCTTTCGAGATTTCACATAATCTTTGATCATGATCGGAGCCTGTCCAAATCTATTTACGATCCGATGCACGTTTTCAAATGACGCGTCTATCTCTTCTTTGTGCAGCCAGACTGACAGTGGTGTGAAATCTTTGATGACTTCATAAGATTCAGGCAGGTAATGGCAATGCACGTACTTTTCGGGTGTATTGATTAACGCTATATTTTTGGCTAGCAGGGCGTCGTACAATTTTTGGTACAGGAACGGTTTTAGCATCCATCCCCTGTAGATAGCCATTACTTTTTCAGGAGAGGGTTGGATTTGTTTCACAGCCGCCAACGGGTTGTCCTGGTATATCAGTTGTTCCAAGCTGATCAGATGAATGTCAAAACCGAGTTGTTTTGCGCACATATACTCATATTCGTAGGTTTCATCGACTTTGTTTTCTTGAAATGGCTGGCTGCAAAATAAGACTTTCATCTGCACGATCCTCCTCCAAATGCTAGAGAAAAACAAGGAGAAAACAGGAATTTTTAATATCATTCCATTATACAAAATAATTCTTCCCATGCAAAAAAACCGTCAAGACTATTCCTGACGGCTCTCTCATTTTGCTGGCTTATCGCTTTTGAACACGTAAAACAGGTACTTTTTTTGGTTCAAAGGTGTCTGCGAGTATCTTCTCTTGGATGACATTCAGCTTGAGCAAGCTCGAAATTTTCCCGGTATCCGCCTTCGACATGAGGCGCCAAAGCGAAGGATCTGGCAAGGCGTTGTAAAGGCGCTCATCGTTGTATTCTCGCCGCTCCTGATAGGAGATCAGCAGCTTGTAATCGCCTTCCTCTGCGCTGCCTGCTTCGCTGTAAGCTTCAATCAGTTTACTGCGCAGCTCGTTCAACTCTTCCTCTACCTGCTTTTGAATTTCCTTCAACTCGTAGTAGCGAGCAATCGGTTGGTCCATCCGCTCTTCCTCCTTTGGTTACCCCTGTACCCAAAATCCATATGAGAAAAAGTCGGTTGGTAGAACCATTCGCTGGCAACGAAAAACAGCCTCCTTTTTCATTTCCGTCATGAAAAGAAGGCTGTTTTATCAAGCTCTACAATTTTTTACTTTTCAATCATCGTGTTGATCGCTTCACCCGGGTGTTTTTTCAAGAAAGTAGAATACTCTACTTCCCATGGATTCCATTTGCCTTCCCCTTGGTAGCCCCATACGGAGTTGATGCGGGAAACGGTATCAGTGTTGTTCATACCTACAAGTCGTTGCTCCCCTACCAGCTCAAATGTACCGTTCGTATCCATATCGACTGGAGTCAAAGAACCGAATGGATAGGAGAATACAGAAACAGCATCTTCGGTTGGCTGTACTTTCCCTGCTTTGTCATACAGCTTGGCCGCTACGTATACATCCTGGTTGGCACTAACGTCAAGCGTCAGCGGCTTATCCAGGTGGGAGCCTTTGCCCTCTACTTTAAAGCCATCCACGAATTTCCCCTCGTAACGGATTCCTTCGTTTTCCTTTTCACCAAAAATCACGGCTGGCTTGTTGTTTTCAAAGGTAGCGATTACGTGGCTGTAAACACCACCGCTTCCGCCAGTCGCTGTTTTCACGAAGGCATCGGCAACATGATCACCTGTGAAATCTACGAGAGTCAGCTCCCCTTCATAACCGCCCAGCTCTTTGATAGCTGTTTGGCTATACGCGCCGGATTTTCCGTCTTTCACTACGATGTTCATATTGGAGGAATAGATGTCATCCGCTTTTTCTTTTTCGCCAATCAGGTATACGACGTCATCCTTCTTATCGCCATTCACATCAGCCGTTTTTTGATCGATCACATAGGTGTTTTTCGCGAGCTTCAATTCAGCTGCCGCAGAGAACAGCTTTCCTTTTTCAGAGTCTGCGTGTGCTACCTGTGTATTCATTGCAGAAAATCCAGCTACGCCTACAACTCCTGCAAGCAGCAAATATGTAACAGGCTTCATCCATTTTTTATTCATCGTTATGGCCTCCACTAGATGGTAAGTTATTGGTTACATTTACTACTATAGGACGAAGCCTGATCTATTTCGTTACAAAAGGTTTACGAATGATATACAAATAGTAAACAGCACGTTCCTTCACGTTATCCAGCACACTTTGAAGTGCTGATACATGAACGATGTGATTTCAACTGGATTTTAAAATATCAAAAAAACGACCAGACGTAAGCATCTGGTCGCTCCTTTTATTCGGCATCTGCTGTCGAAGCAATCGGCTGCACGCCCATGCTCTCCAGCTTTTCATAGATATCCTTTAATTTCGGATTTCCCTCACCGACAATTTCCCCGGAAATTACGACAAGCGGATACCATAAATCTTCCTCGATAATGCGATTCGCCCAGCTTTTGTCATCGTCTGTCTGCGGCTGTTGAAAGTCGCTATAAACGATGCGGATGCTGTCACTCCCATACTTGCGAGAGAGTGCGGCCTCCAGCCACTCGGCTGTTTCCTTTGCAGATGGCAAATTGACGCAGCTTGCGCACAATTGCTCTGTCCCAAAAACCTTGATATCGACAGTCACTATATCCGCCCTCCCCCGGGTCAGCTAGCTTAGGACAATGCTTGGTCCAGATCCTCGATCAAGTCCTGCACATCTTCAATACCAACAGAGATACGCACCAAGCCATCCGTAATGCCCAGCTCAGCACGGCGTTCTGCCGGGATAGAAGCATGTGTCATGCGTGCAGGTACGCTGATCAAGCTCTCCACTGCACCCAGCGATTCTGCCAGCGTGTAGTATTTTACCTTTGCCAACACTTCGTCAGCACGCTCTGCGCTGCCTACGTCGAAGGAAATCATACCGCCAAAGCCACGCGCTTGCTTTTGAATCAGCTCATGACCGGAATGGCTGGACAGACCAGGATAGATCACGCGCTTGATGTCGCTGCGCTCAGACAGCCATTTTGCTATCGTACGTGCATTGTGCTCATGCTCTTCCATTCGAATTCCCAGCGTCTTCATACCGCGGAGCAAGAGCCAAGAATCTTGTGGTCCAAGCACACCGCCAATTGCATTTTGCACAAAATGGAGGTCTTCGCCCACTTGGGCATCTTTTGCTACAACCAGACCTGCTACTACGTCGCTGTGTCCGCCCAAATATTTCGTTGCACTGTGGAACACGATGTCAGCCCCGAGATCCAGCGGATTTTGCCAGTATGGTGTCATGAACGTGTTGTCTACCACGAGCAGTACGCCTTTTGCTTTCGCGATGCCTGCCAACGCGCTGATGTCGCTTACTTTCAGCAGCGGGTTTGTCGGTGTTTCCATAATGATGGCTTTGGTTTCCGGGCGAATTGCCGCCTCAACTGCTGCCAGATCACTCGTATCTACATAGGTTGCTTCCAGACCCATACGGGAGAATACGCGCGTAACGACACGGTAAGTACCACCGTATACATCGTCACCTACCACGAGATGGTCGCCTTTGTTGAACAGCGAAAGGATCGTGGAGAGTGCAGCCATACCAGAACCAAATGCAAAGCCGCGTGCGCCGCCTTCGATTTCTGCGATGTATGTTTCCAATGCGTGACGGGTCGGGTTCCCGGTACGGGAGTATTCGAAGCCCTTGTGAACGCCAATTGCTTCCTGTTTATAAGTGCTTACCTGGTAAATTGGAACGGATACGGCTCCCGTATGTGGATCTCCATCGATTCCGCCGTGGATCAGACGAGTTTTGATACGCATCTTAAATTCCTCCCTGGTAAATTTTCTTGCTTAGATAACGTTCGCTGCCGTCAGCAAACAGTGTAACGATGTTTGTCCCTGGAGCTGCTTCTCTTGCTTCGCGCAGTGCCGCTGCCATGGCTGCACCTGAGGAGCTGCCTACGAGCAAGCCTTCCTTGGCAGCCAGCTGCTTGACCAGATCGAATGCTTCCACATCGAGAATCGTGTGAATGGCGTTGAAGTAGCTCGTATCCATGAACGGAGGCAAAAACTCCATGCCGATCCCTTCTGTTTTGTGCGGGCCGGATTCTCCCCCATTCAAGATGGAACCTTCTGGCTCGACAATGACCGTTTTTACGTTTGGATTTTGTTCCTTCAAGTAGCGAGCAGCACCCATGAAAGTACCGCCAGAGCCCGCGCCTGCCACAAATACGTGTACTTGGCCGTCCATTTGACTCCAAATTTCCGGACCTGTTGTTTTGTAGTGTGCGTCTGGATTCGCCGGGTTAGCAAATTGCTGTGGAACAAAAGCACCTGGAATCGATTCTGCGAGTTCTTTTGCCTTGGCGATTGCACCCTTAATCCCCAGCTCTGTCGGTGTATTGACGACTTCTGCTCCGAGGGCACGCATCAGCTCTTGCTTTTCCTCGGAAAACTTCGCTGGTACGCAGAAAATGACTTTATAACCGGTTCCTACAGCGGCCAGCGCTACACCAATGCCTGTATTTCCTGCTGTCGGTTCAATAATGGTACCACCTGGGGCCAATTGGCCGTTCTCTTCTGCGGCACGAATCAACTCCATGCCGAGTCTGTCTTTTACGCTGCCGCCTGGGTTAAAATATTCCAGTTTGGCGAACAAGCGGACACCCTCTGGGAGCTCAAATTGTGTAATTTCGACGATCGGCGTATTACCAATCAGTTCCTTCACATTGCGAAATACGTTCACGAAGATCTGACTCCTTATATTGAAGTACTTGCTTCTTTCTTTTTTATTATAACATGCAAAGATTACAAAAAGTCCATGCTACTAAACTTCGGTGTGTCAGCGGAACTTCAAAGTGTCAACAGGGCATGTAAGCCATGGATTTCTCACCATAGTATGATTATAATAAAGGAGAGGTTGGAAAGGAGTGAATGTAACATGGATATCATGGATCAAGTACAAGAAGTTCTCGATAAACTGCGTCCTTACCTGCAACGTGACGGCGGAGACGTACAACTCGTTGATGTAGAAGATGGCATCGTGAAGCTGCGCCTGATGGGTGCTTGCGGTAGCTGCCCTTCCTCTACCATCACCCTGAAAGCAGGAATCGAGCGTGCACTGGTGGAAGAAATCCCAGGCATCAAAGAAGTTCAACAAGTATTCTAATCCAGTCACATCGACATGAAAGCAGCTACAGCAACCGCGTAGCTGCTTTTTTCATTTCCCCTTTCCCCTTCCTTTTTCCAAAAAGGCAATGACACGCTTCCCGTATTCGTCAGGAACTAACGCATAGCTGCGGACGTGACCCGCTCGCGGTACGATCCAAATCTCGGAATCTTCGTCTTGGGTCAGCTCAAAGAGTCGTTCGCTGTTTACCATGGGGATCGTTGTATCGCCTGTCCCGTGTATAAAAAGAATCGGTTTGTTCGCTTGCTTGACTGCCTGATACGGATTGACGTCTCGCGGGTTGGCTCCAAGCAAAACAGGACATAAGGTAAGGATGAGCCAGTTGAATGGAAAGCGGGGCAGGCCCGTCCACTGCGGCAAGTTCTCAGCCAAGTATTCACGCAAGGAATAGAACGGTGAATCTGCCACAATCGCAGTGATGCGCTCATCCACTCCGCCAACCATCAAAGAGGTTGCCGCCCCCATGGAAAAGCCGACAAGACCAAGTCTGTGCTCTGGCTTCTTCGCTGCTGCAAAATCGATGGCCCCAAGCAGGTCTTGCTGTTCACGTAGACCAATTGTAGTCAGTGCTTCGCTGGACTCCCCTGCGTTCCGAAAGTCGAACAGCAATACATCAAAGCCAGCCTCGACAAGTCTTGCAGCCAGAGACAACGCTGGCAAATGTGGCTCTAATCTGTTTTGACTGTACCCGTGAGCAAAGATCAGCGTATTCCCATTCGAAACTCGCCCATTTTTTTCTGCCGACAAGTACCATCCAGCCAACGAGATCGTCGTTTCCCTGCTCGAAAAAACAACGGGCTCGACCTGTTCAATTCCAAAATCTCGGGGTTCCATGTGAATCGGCTTTCGTACAGGATGCGTCAAGCGCCAGGTTACGTGAAACGAAACGGCTACTGCTGCAATCAAGAGAAGCACGAAGAGGCCTGTAATGAAAACAAAGAACGTGTTCATACGGCAGTCAGTGGTCCCCTTCCACTTAGCACCTCTACGATGTTAGCAGCAGCCAGCCTCGCCATCTCCGCCCTCGTTTGCACAGTTGCACTACCGATATGCGGCAATGCTACTACATTCGGCAGTTGCAAGAGCGGGTTATCCATCGGGACAGGCTCGACCGCAAAAACATCCAGGCCTGCCGCCCAAATCTTTTTGTCTACCAACGCTTGATACAGTGCGGCCTCATCTACTGTCCCACCACGAGAAACATTGATAAACACTGCGGTTTCTTTCATGAGCGAAAATTGTTTTTCCCCCATCAACATGCGTGTGTCCGCTGTCAGCGGTGTAAGCAGAACGACGTAATCGGACTCTTGCAGTAGCTCCGCCAAATCGGCATATCGTGCTCCTGTCTCTTGCTCTGCCTGCGGTTTGCGATTCCGGTTGTGATACAAAATTCGCATGCCAAATCCTTTGGCGCGTCTCGCCACAGCCTCTCCAATCCGCCCCATGCCAATAATCCCCAGAGTCGAACCATGTACATTTTGTCCAGCCATGAGGGTCGGACTCCACGATGTCCACTCCCCCTGCAATAAAAATCGATTGGCTTCCGTCAATCGGCGGCCTGTTGCCATCAATAAAGCGAAAGCCAAATCGGCTGTAGACTCCGTCAGCACATCGGGCGTGTTGGTTACGATGACCTCGTGTCGTCTGCACGCTTCCAAATCAATATTGTCGTAACCGACCGCCATGTTCGCCACGATTCGGAGTCGTTTTGTACTCGCCAAAAATTCTTCGTCCACTCGTTCTGTCAGCATGGTCAAGACGGCATCTACATGTTCAATCTTTTCCAGCAACAATTCGCGCGGGATCGGAGCATTTTTTGTCCATTGCTCGACCACTGCTACTTTTTCAAGCATCGCGATCACTTCAGGATTGAGTTTCCTCGTAACGAAAACTTGTTGCTTGATCATCTTTTTTCCTCCACAACCAATCAATTTGTGGAATGGATACGTCATAACGCTGTGCAATGAATAGTGGGAACTTTCGAAGTCCGTCTTCCATTTTGGTTAGCTCGTCTTCCAGCTGCGTTTGCCATGCCTGGATGTTGACTTCTTGGCGCTCTTCTACCGGCAACTCCATGTAAGTCTCGACGAGCTTCAAAAACCTGCCTGGGTAGAGCATGAGTGCATAAATCACGGCATATTCAGCTGGCAGCAGAGCAGAGACGCTGTTGTAGCCGTCGAGAAAGCTGGACACAGCCTCTTCATTCCAGCCGTTTCTCTTTGTCTCGGCTTTAATCCACTGCCCCACATCGCGAGTACGCATATCAAGAACCCAGTTCCATTCACCTGCCATTAGACGTACATCCTTCTCTTTCCATAGCATATACCCTTGATCAAAATTTTGGTAGGCTACTTTCCCGAGACTCGCTGTTTCCTTCACGACTTTATCGTATCCGGCATCCAACAAATATTGAACGGACAATTCACCGAGCTGAGTAATGTACGTGAAGCAGGTCAACAAATATTCATCCATTGGCGCCAGCTCTACATTTTCCTCATCCATTTCATCCCGGTATTCATTAAAATTCCGCAGCTTTTTGCGCCACATGCTCGGCCAGTTGCCAAGAGAGCTGTAGGGGATAAACATCTTGTCAGATGAAAAATCACTCGTGGCCTGATGGAACTTTGCGAGTGACTGACCACTGGCATAATATGGATTCTCGGGCACTGCCTCTCGCACGCCTCTGTATAAATAGTAAAGCTGCTCATCATCGACGATGTGAGCCTGCCCGCTTGTTGTGTTCACCAGCTTTAACAAGCGAATGTTTTGCTGTTGACTCAAATGTTTTTTTACTTTCTCAATAAACTTGCTTTTGTATTTATATCCGGCTGGCGCCTCGAACATGTAGTAAAGGCCTCGATCCGTTTCCAGTACCTTGCTTGCCCCCGTCGTCCGATATCCCTGGAGTTCAAAACCATACTTCTCCTGAAGAAGCTCTTTTTCTTCCATACAGTTGTTCACCCTCCTTGCATACTGCTCTTCTGGCATTGTATGTCGTTAGATCGGGATAGGTGCCTATCTGTATGCAGATACTAGATGCATTCATGCCGACTTTCTGGGTGCTGAAAAGTCGACTTTTTGAACACGCACGTGAAAAAGGAGGAACCACAAGCATGAGTGAGCATCCACTAAATAGCGAGAGTTGTCTGGACTTCGTTATTGAGCTTTTGGAAAAACGAGGAGTCAGTCTGAACGACATTGCTGAAATTGTCATGTTCCTGCAGTCGAAATACATCCCGGACATCTCCTTGGACCTGTGTCTCGACAGTGTGGCGTCCGTCTTGAAAAAACGCGAGGTCCAAAATGCGTTGCTGACCGGGATTCAGCTCGACATCCTCGCAGAACAAAAGCAGCTGCTGCCCCCGCTCCAGGCGATTATTGAAACAGACGAGCCGCTATACGGCATAGACGAGGTACTCGCCCTCGCCATCGTCAACCTGTACGGGAGCATCGGATTCACCAACTTCGGTTATGTAGACAAGCTGAAGCACGGCAAACTCGCCGAACTCAACGACAAGCGTTTTGGTGTCCATACTTTTTTGGACGATCTCGTCGGAGCGGTCGCAGCCGCCGCCTCCAGCCGCATTGCCCACCGCCAGAAGCAGCAGGAAGAATGCGCAGAATCATAGTGAGATTCGTCGCTGCCATTCAGGCAAGTCTACCGCAATATGGGTAGGCGCAGCATGATGCTTGTCTGCTTCTTCGCGTGTGGAATAGCCGGTCAAAACGAGCAAGCTGTCCAAGCCGCTGTTGGCACCTGCCTCAATGTCCGTATACAAATTGTCCCCGACGATCAGCGTGTCAGCCGCTGCAGTACCAAGCTGATTCAGAGCGTAACGGACGATGATGGACTCCGGTTTGCCAATCACTATAGGTTTGGTCGCGGAGGCAACAGAGACGGCTGCCACCAGTGAACCATTGCCGGGGAACAGACCAGCATCTGTCGGCAGGGCAGCATCTGCATTTGTAGCGATAAAAGTTGCTCCTGCACGGATAGCACGTGCAGCGATCGCCAGTTTTTCATACGTAAACGCACGATCGATCCCGACAATGACATAAGCCGGATCTTCTTCTGTCATCACATAGCCTGCATCCGTCAGCTGATCATGCAAGCCTGCCTCTCCAATCACGTAGACGCGTGTACCCGCTGGTGCCTGCTCTCGTAAATAGGTAGCGGTCGCCATGCTCGTGGTATACACGTCCCGAGCTTGTGCTTCTATGCCCATTGCTACCAGCCGTTCTGCGACGTGCTGTGCAGAGGCTGAAGAATTGTTGGTCAGGAACAAATACGGAATCTGATGAGTTTTTAAGTGGGTGATGAATGCTGCTGCTCCCGGAATCGCTTCTTTTCCCCGATAAATTGTTCCATCCAGATCAAGCAAGTAGCCTTTATATTGTTTCACGTTGTTCCATCTCCCATCTGTTGTAGTAAGCCGGTTGTACAAGCTCTCCCCTCTTAGTGTAAACCTTCGTCCTACCTATCGCAAAAAAACAGGAAACGGCCTTCAGCCGCTTCCTGCTTTTTGTCTAGTCTCTTCCACTTAAAGCCACGATTTCAATGGTTTAAGACCTTGTTATTTCTTGAATTTGACCATCATTGGCGTGCCGTCTTCCAGGTTCATTTCCCCTTTATGACGGACATACACGACCTGGTTTCCTGGAAATGTCGGAGGATTTTCGGGATCAAAATCCCGCCAGTTTTTTTGCTTGCCAACTGCGTACTCCATGTATTGCGTCGCGTTGACAAGCACATTATCATCATCATCTGCCTGTACATCCGGCGCCAACTGCTCGATTTTTCCATTACGGATGCCGAGCTTCTTAATTACTTTGTCGTGTTGATAGTCATACGCTTGGATGACGACATCATCACCGTACACTTGCAAGCGCAGCCCTTGCTTGAAAGCCCCTCCATCCGGCGTGACTTTTTCGCCGCCGTCTGGACCAGCTGACATCCATCCCGTTTCAATGCCGCCCGTGTTTACGACGGTAAAACCGCGTTTGTCTCCGCCTTTGACTTTCTTTTTGCCTGCCCAGTCCGGAAGGTTCAGATCCCAATGGGTGTGACTCGTGAAGAAAACGACTTGCGGGTAGTCTTTCAAGATGTCAAGGAGCTCGTCCACATTCAGGTAATCGTTCAAGTATGGATTTTGTCTGGAGCCGGAGACACTGTCCGGAAGCACATGGTGGGAGAATACGAAAATGGGCTTATTCTTGTCCTGCTTGCTGTAATGCTTCAGATTTTCTTTCAGCCAATCCAGTTGCTCGTCGCTCATGTATACTTCATCCCACAATTTTGGATCGTGGTATTTCATGTATTTTTCTGTGCCGAGGAAGAGAAAGGGATATCCATTGATTTCTTTTTGGTGATAAACCTTGTCTTCTCCGCTGAATTGGTAGAAGTTATCGAACAACTCTTCTTCCGTTGTGCCGTTTGGCCAGGTACTTTGTGCAAGCGTTTGGGGATTCTTCCACTTCGGCACATAAAACTCATGATTACCGATGCTGTACCACACGTTGTCAGGGTGAGGATTTTTATCGAGCACATCTTGCACGGCTTGATATTCAAAATCGTAGCCGCGAGGAGTAATATCACCGTTAATGATCAGCGCTTCGGACTTTGGATTTTCCTCATTGATGTCTCGCAAAACGTGACCAAAATCTCGGAGGTCACCTTGGATGTCACTGATCACGTCAAATGTCATCGTCATCTTTTTCTCAGAAAATTTGTCATTTGCATGAGCGGAATCAACGACTGGCAGGATTCCACCCAACAAGATGGCAGAAGCGGCTATACTTGATACCATTTTTTTCATTACGGATCTCTCCTCATCTGTTTTTCGTCACGACGGCTATCCGGTTAACCAGTATTATCCTGATATCATTCCGCCTTTCTGTTGTTTTTCTGTGTTTTTTGTTGTTTTTTACACCATAAATAGTAAATGTCCAACATAAAGAAAACGTTAAAACAACATTAAGATTGCTAGAATGGAGCAAAAAGGTACTTAATGCCTGCTTGATTATAGAAAAAAAGGCACAGGGCCTTAACCGAATCCTGTACCTGCGCATCAGGAAATTCTTGTAAACAAAAGAAAAAAATCCACCCGATTCGAGTGGACTTTCGTTATGGACCGTTTATTTCGCTTCCTTGATGTGAAACACGCATTTGTCTCCGCCTTTTGCCATGCACGTGGTTTGCTCGACATTGGCTTTCAAAACCCGACGGAACAAGGACAGCTCACAGCTACACGCTTGGTTGAATTCACGAGCTACTTGCGAGATTGGGCAATTGAACTCCTGGATCCGATAGCCGTCTCCATTTTCGTCCTTTTCCCATTCCACCATATAGCCTTTATCGTTTTGCAGCTCGGCCAGCTTTGCTACACGATTTTCCAAGTCGCCTTGCATGTGGGAGCGATAAGTCTCCTCCAAGCGATTCTCGCGGCGTCTAAATAGCATCTCTATTTTGGACAAACCGTCGATTTCCTTTATGTCTTGTAAAAAATCTAATGTCAAATGAGAATAATTGCGCGGGAACAGTTCGTCTGCTTCCTGCGACAATGAATAAACATTCGTTGGGCGTCCCATCGCTTGGCGAACAAGCGTAGACTTGATCAAATTATCTCTCTCCAGGGTGTTCAAATGACGGCGTACCGCCATTTCCGTAATCCCTAGCTCGACGGCCATGTCGCTGACAGGGAGTGAACCTTTGACTTTGAGCATGTGCAGGATTTGATCACGAGTGGACGTTCCTTCGTTTGTCATACGTATCACCGTCCTTTCTCCCTATTGTAGTGGATGAAGACGTTTTAGTAAACAAACGAAAGTCTTTTGTATAAAATATCCGCTACGATTGGTGATGGATTGAAAACACTTTTTAAAACAGTTCTTTTTTCAGGAAGGCTCTCACCTGTGGCTCAAACTGACGAATGGTACCGGCAGCTTCTTCTACCAGGCTGTACATCTCATTGACCGGCACGCTTGTATAATCATTAACCAGATGCTTGCGGAAATCAGTTACACGCGTCAGGATCAAAGCCTGTTCATCCGTGATAACTTGCTCATCCCGCAAAATTTCCACGATGTCGCTGTAGCTTCCTGGATCTCGCATAATGAATCCGTCGATCAGCGCGTTTCCGACATCCACTATTCCTTCGATAGACAAGTGCAGGGCTCGCTCCATCGCTGCAACAGCTACTTCATCTGCCAAAACCGCTTTGGCTCCTCGTTCGCTGAGCTTGTCCAACAGATCAAGCATACGAGACATATGTTCCAATACTTGGTCGATTCGTTTTGTATTCACGTCGTACATATATTTCTCCTTACTTTCGCTTTTTTGCTTTGCGTTTTGAGTAGTAAACGGTAAACACAAATGTTAGCACCAGGACGAGAAGCACCAATTCCCCTTCCTGCAAATAGGAATTGCTCACCGGTTTCACCTCTTTTCATCCCTCAGTATACCAAATTTGTACGACCTGTCACGAATCACGTTCGTCTTTTGATCACGTAGTTGTACCGGGGGATTATTCGACATCGAAAGTGGCGTTCACCTTTCAAAGTCCGGTGCTCATGTAGATCCCCTACACTCCGCTCCTCCATTTCAGGTTCTCGCCACTTTCTCGGTGCTGAAAAGACGAATCGGTGATAACTTTATGTTACAATGATGGGGTGAATTTTTGCCGGCAAGCATAAGGGGAGGAACACACTGTGGAACGCGAATTGGCTCTGGAAATTGTGCGGGTAACGGAAATGGCTGCACTCGCCTCTTCTCATTGGATGGGACGCGGGAAAAAGAATGAAGCAGATGGAGCAGCGACCAGCGCCATGCGCGCCATGTTTGATACGATCAACATGAGGGGTACCGTCGTCATTGGCGAAGGTGAACTGGATGAAGCCCCCATGCTCTATATCGGTGAAAAGCTCGGTAACCCGGAAGCAGGCGGGCCTGAGGTAGATGTGGCGGTTGATCCGCTAGAAGGAACGACGATTGTCGCCAAAGGTCACAATAATGCCATGTCTGTTATCGCGATCGGCGACCGTGGAACACTCTTGCATGCACCAGACATGTACATGATGAAAATGGCCGTCGGCAAACGTGCTGCCGGACAAATCAACCTTTACGATCCCGTGGATAAAATGATAGAGGTTGTAGCAAAAGCAAACAACAAGCGCGTACAAGATGTGACTGTCATTATTCAGGAACGCGACCGCCACCAGGCGATTATTGACGCCATTCGTGAAAAGGGTGCGCGAGTGAAGCTTTTTGGAGATGGCGATGTAGGTGCTGCGATTGCTGCTTGTCTGCCGCATACAGGGATTGACCTGTTCTTGGGTATCGGTGGTGCGCCAGAGGGCGTGATCAGTGCCGCGGCGATCAAGTGCCTGGGTGGCGACATGCAAGCCCAGCTCAAGCCGCAAAACGACACCGAGCGCGAGCGCTGCATCAAAATGGGGCTCGATAATCCGGAGCAGCTCTTGACGCTGAACGATCTGGTCAAAGGGGACGACGCCATTTTTGCGGCAACAGGTGTCTCTGATGGAGAGCTGTTGCAAGGCGTGCGCTATCTCGGTGATGATATGGTGGAAACGCATTCGATCGTCATGCGTGCCAAAACCAAAACCATTCGCTTTGTCCGCGCTGTACACAATACCGAACACAAACCAAATCTTTTATGGAAGTAGAGGGATACCTATATGGCAAATGATTTGTTCTACTTGTACGACGAAGCTGAGGATACTCGAACGCGCTTTGTCAGCTTCACGGGCGAAGCTACGCGTTTTGACCTCGCGATTACGACGACCAACCGTTTTTATGGGAAGGCGATTGTCATCAACATTCAAAATGGGCGCTCCGCTATTATCGGACATGATGATCTGGAAGAAGAAGGCTATCTGGAATTCGCGTTCAACTTGAACGAGCGTGAAGCAGAAGAATTGAAAGCATTTTTGGAAGCAGCCATTTAATTCACCAAAGGAAGAGCGATTGCGGGCTCTTCCTTTTTTTATTTGTAGGCTCCGCCCATTTCCTGTTGGACAATGCTCCTTACAGGCGAATGCCTCGTATACTGCTACTGCACAGATGCACAGACAGATAACGAGAGGAGTGCCAATCGCAACATGCAACCTTATCCATATGACCAAAACCAATACGATCAAACTCAATACGATTCAAACGAATACGATCAAAGCCAATTTGTTCCTGCACAATATGACCAGTCACCTTATTACTCAGCAGAACAGGATTTCCAATACATTCCAGAAGATCAGGCTCATCCAGTTTTTTTCCGGAGAAGACGGGGTCCTGAAGTCGTTGTCGTCCCACAGCCATATCCTTGGTGGGGATGCAATACATGCTGGCCTGGTTATTGGCCCACATGGGGAGGCTGGCCTGGTTACCCTGGATGGGGCGGATCTCCAGGTGGCTGGGGTGGAACACCCGGTGGCTGGGGTGGATCTCCTGGTGGTTGGGGCGGATCCCCTGGTGGTTGGGGCGGCGGTTATTAGATCGAAAAACGAAAAGAGCCCTAACATACAGGGCTCTTTTTTATGCTTCTGTTATTCTGATTCGTTTTTAGGAATCGCGCTTCGGCGTATTTGGTCCTGTTGGGACTTTATCGCGTTCACGATTGGGTTTCAATTGATTGGGACGGCGCTCTCGTGAGTTGGAATCCTTGCCGTTTTTATCGGGGCGATCCTTTTGAAACTTTGGCTTCTCCCCGCGTTCGTTTCTCCCCGCCCCATTGCGTTCAGCACCAGCATTATTCTGGCGATCCTGCTTATTTTGACGCGGGTGATAGCGTCTGCGTTCTTTTCGTTCTACATAGGGCGAAGAGCCACCCTCTTCACGCGGAATATCCTGACGAATATCAATGATGACATCAAAGGTAGCTTCGTCTTGTCCGCTTTGGTCGTCACTGTTGCCAACGTTTGCTTTTACCTTGCGCAAAACGAAGTACGGACAACCAAAATTGCAAAACTCATGTAGGTACTCATCCAAAGCGGCGATCCGCTGCTCGAACGGTACTTTGCGATTGGCGTCAGTATAAAACCCACGAAGACGCAGCTGACCATAGCCCCAGTCCCCTACAATATAATCGTACTTGTCGAGGATATCGCTATAGCGCTCCTTGAACGCTTCAAGGTTCCAGCCGTCTCGATTTACTTCCATGACTTCATAAGTACCGGCTTGCGTGCGAATCAAACTCGCTTCCTCCTTACGCATGTATACTATGTCCATCTTATCATATTTCACGCAACATGAGCTAAATTTCCCACGATAACTGCCATGTGCCTTTGGACATTCTATCGTGTAGGGGGTGTTACCATTGAAAAAGACATGGTTGTATTCTGCAATTGCAGGTATTGTGCTCTTGGCTTCTGGTTGTAACAACAACGCTGCGCCTAATTACACACAACCAAACAGGGCAATGACAAATCAAGCCGCGCCTTACACCAGAAACGTTGATGGAATGCACGTCCGTAACTACGACGGTATGGGTTTGAACAACTTTGACTGGTTCAACGGTGACAACAACAACAACAACGGAGTACGTTCCAACAATTTTGGCGGTGGTCACGTCCGTAATGGAATGGGGCTCACCAACAACAACAATGGAACCAACAACGGCATGTTCCCAAATGGTACCTATCCACGGGCAAATGTCAACAACTACAACGCTTTCACGAGCGGTATGAGACCGTATAATGCCTTTACGGATCATAATGCAGGGATGGGTACGACAGGAATGGGTACGATGGGTATTAACAACGGGCCAGCCGGTATGAACCAGTCTATTTATCAAAATCGTGCCTGGAACCGTGGCGGTGCAGGTGTCATGCAAACCGGAATGCCACGAATGGGCTATGCACAGACTGACCGTCAGCATATGCGTACCGCTGGCGTAACCAACGTCTATGTAGATCGTAACACATTGGCACAGGCTGTTGGGAATGTTACTGCGAGCTGTCCTGGCGTTCAACGATCTACCGTCTTGGTAACGGATCGAGAAATTTTTGTGGGGCTGAACACACAAGGAGCAGATGCACGTACAGCGAAAAAACAGGCCAAAATGAATGCAGAATCGGTATCACCACGCTATTACAGAGTGTATGTAACCGATAATCCAAATGATATCCAGGAAATCGCTCGTGTCGCCAGCCGCTCCAGTAATGTGAGTACAGCGCGTACAGAAGATGCGAATAGCATTGATACGCTAGTCAAGCGTATGGGTGGAACACCCCAGCCTACGAAGACTACTCACAAAGCTCATACAGGTACAACCAGTCGCTAAAGTACTTTTCTCCCCCATGAATTGAAAAACCCCCTCTTTTCCGCTCGTATAGAGCGGCTGAGGGGGTTGCTTATTATTGTGCTTTCGGCATGGATTCTTTCGCAATCGTTTCCTTCGCTGCGCTTGCCTGTTCGTGAGCGTGATACGAGCTGCGCACTAATGGCCCTGACTCTACGTGACTAAAGCCACGCTCCATGCCTTCTTCCTTCAAGCGAGCGAATTCATCTGGATGGTAAAACTTTTCTACCTTCAAATGCTTCTTGGTCGGTTGCAAATACTGACCAATCGTCATGATGTTGACGTCGACAGAACGCAGGTCATCCATCGTTTCGATAATTTCCTCCATCGTCTCGCCTACACCAATCATCAGACTGGACTTCGTTGGAATGCTCGGCTGGAATTCCTTCGCCTTTTTCAACAGTTCCAGCGTCCGATCGTACTTGGCTCTTGCCCGTACGCGATCTGACATCCGGCGAACCGCCTCAATATTGTGGTTTAGTACGTCAGGCTTTGCGTCCATGACCACTTTTAACGCATCCCAGTTCCCCATAAAATCGGGAATCAATACTTCTACGGAGGCAAACGGCAGTCGACGACGAATCGCACGAATCGTATCGGCAAAAATTTGTGCGCCTCCATCTGCCAAATCATCACGAGCAACGGAAGTAACAACGACGTGCTTCAAACGCATTTGTTCGGCTGCTTCTGCTACACGTTCTGGTTCGGCCGTATCCAGCTCTGTTGGCAGTCCAGTTTTTACTGCACAAAACCGACAGGCTCGGGTACATATATCACCCAAAATCATGAAAGTTGCTGTACCGCTTGCCCAGCATTCATGAATGTTGGGGCATTTCGCTTCTTCACAAACGGTATGTAGCGTCTTCGTGCGCATGGTTTGCTTAAGCTCTTTAAAGCTGGCTAGTTCTGATCCTGAAACAAGGTTGATCTTGAGCCACTCCGGCTTGCGTTGCGTCATAGGGCTCACTCCTCATGTGACATCATGATACAAGACAATAACAATCTCCATTATAGAGGTTGGATTTCGGAGGGGCAACCTCTTTCCTGCCCCGGAAACAATTACCCGATCCGATGCACAGCATGGCGGTTCTCTTGACGAAGCAATGGCGCAAACATACGCAGCTCTCGCTCATGACAGGTGAAAAGAAACACTTGATGCTCTTGTGCCAGCATCGCTACATAGTCAAGCGTTCGGCGCAAACGCTCTTCATCATAATGGACAAAATGATCATCGAAAAAGAGTGGCAATGACTCCGACTGCTTGGCATGATGAACCAATGCCAAACGCTGGGCAAGGTACAGCTGATCGATGGTCCCAGTGGAACATTGATCCTGTTCGAGCACCATTTGTTTGGTCGGCGCAAGCAAACGGACGGCAAATCCGTCACGGGGATCGAGTCTGACATCTCGATACACTCCCCCTGTAATATGCTCGATGATCTCCGAAGCCTGCTGATTCACAGCGGGTGTGCTATCCCGTCGCCATTCCCCTACTGCCTCCTGCAGCATTTCCCGAGCCAACTGAAGGGCATCCCGCTTTTTTTGCAGCTGACGAAGTACTGCCTGCGCTTCCTCAAGCTCATCCGTCGCGCGAGATAATGACAGGCTCTCATGAACCGCCATCTCACCATTTCCTCTGGCCATTTGTTCCCGCAGCTCCTGCAGTCTCTCCTCAATCTCCACCATCTCGACGCGCAATTTGCCTTGCTCGGTCTCAATCGCATTTTTTTCCTGATCAAGCAGGGTCCGTAGTGCCTCACCCCAGCTTGCAGACAGATTAGCCTCCTGCTTTGTTTTCGCCATTTCCGATAGAAGCTGCTCAGATTGTTGCTTGCTTGTGCTTTTCAGTAGCTCTTCCCGTCTTTCCAAAAATGTATCCCAATTACTCGCACCCCATCTCTGAACGAGTGTGGCAAGTTCAGCATCGAGTGAAGCGATTTCTTCTTGTACTCTTTGACTTTCCTGTACCGCGTCATTTTCTGCAGTCTGTTTGGGTCCGCCTGTACCCCCTTTTAGCCGCAGCAAGAAAACTCCAAAACCGAACAGCAACAAAGCGGCAGTCGCAGAAATTCCTCCCAGAACGGGATGTCCACTCACGAAGCCGATTAACCCGAGAACAGACAATATCCCTGCACCGCCCCACATAAGTGCAGCTCCCCGCCTCCTTTTTGCCTGATTGCCTTGTCGGGTACTGCGTGATGTTGTACTTCGCGGACTTGAAGCAAGGGTTGACACAGCCAATGTCGCCAAACGAATATGCAATGTTTCTCGTTGTTTGAGCAATTGTGCCCCTTTTTCGTAATCGTGCTGTAAGGGTATGAGCTGGTCATCAACCTGTTGTACGGCAACCGTCGGCATATTTACCTGAGTGAGACCACGTCTTGCCTCTTCGTGTATCGCCAACTCGACCTCAGAACGAGCTGTTTGCTCCCACCACGCCCAGTCTTGTTGACTGATGGGAGCATGGCTTCGTTGCCAGCGTTCCTGCAATGCTTTCGCTTGTCCGGTTGAGCGATCCAGACGCTGCTGCAATCGGCTACGCCGCAGTTCTAATTGCTGACATTCTTCTGTGGCTTCCGCTATTTGCAGCGTCAGTTGGCTGATCGTTCGCCACGCTGCTTTTGCGCTTTCCTTCTCCTGCTCTTTTTGCACCACCTTCGTAGCAGCTTTTCCCAAAAGTGTATTTTCGGCTCGTTCTTTTTTGCCGATGACCGCAACCTCCCGATCCAGCTCCGCCAAAATTTGTTGGACAGCCGGATTGGCTTCTTCCGCAGTCGTAAAAGTCGGAATCAAATGCTCAGCTGCTTGAAGCGGTTCCCTCCTGATCCACGTCAAATCCATAAATAGACTGCGTGTAAGGCCCGTATGCTTTTCGATAAAATTCCGTTCCTTGCGCCTGTCTTCCAAATAAAGCTCAGTCAGCTCTGTCCATTCCGGGTCCAAAAAGAGGCGAGCCTCCTCCCGTTCCTTGGTCAACTGACGATGCAGGCGATAGGTTTTGCCCGCTAATTTGTACGTAATGATCGTTTCATACGAGCCACTCTGCCACGGACGGTACTTTTCATATTCAGGCAAGTATCGCGCCGATTTGACGTAATCGCGCTTCATTCCATACAAGGCAGCGAATATACCTTGAAGGATGGTTGATTTTCCTGACTCATTGGGGGCATAAAACAGATTCAGGCCTGGAGCAAAACGGAAGGTAGCATCCTGCCATTTTCCGAAGCCCCCAAGCACCAGCTCCTCTATTTTCATCGAATGGTCCCTCCAATCCGCGCCAAAGCCTCTTGCTTGGCTAACCTGACGATTTCTCGCTCGTCCTCAGTTTGCGCACGGGACTCCGCCTCAGCCAGCTTGGAAAGCCATCTCCCCCAGACGCCACCATCTGCGATCAGCTTTTCCTCATCCACATCAGGCCAGGTCCGGTCTGTCAGCTGCAGCACAAAAAAACGGGAAAATCGCTGTTGAAGCACGGACAATGGAGGCTGAAAATGCGCAGCACGTTCCCCTGTCAGCGTGATGTACAGCATATCGGAATCCTTTTCCTCCGCGAGTTGCTGCTCCATCTGATCAATGAGCTGCTCAGTCGTTTCGACTCCATTCCCTTCGATTGTAAGCTTTCGAATTTTGCGTGACTGGACAGGAATCGCCGTGAGCTTCAGTCTGCCATCATGATCCAGCTCTCCATACAAAACATTTCGTTCCCCCGCTTCCTTGCTCGTCAATCCTTCTGGAGAGCCTGGGTAAG